>CAMLML010000072.1 GCA_946481095.1 uncultured Cellvibrio sp. | reverse complement strand
GGTTGATTGATTTTGTTTTCATATAAATCTTCACCACGCGATCGCATATCACGTTGATAGCCTCTGTCTGAAATCGTACCTGCCGCATTGGTCAGAATTTTTTGACGAACATCGTTTTCAAACATCACATTGTCGATTTCGGATTGCAGTCTTTTTCGAGCTTTATCGATTTCTTTTTCAGCCACATCACCGGCAGCAGTGACATTCGGCTCCTGTGATCCTGCTTCCATCAAATCGCGACCGATTAACGCTTTTTCCAATGAGCGGGCAATGGCAATTTCACTCGCCAATCGATGAGCCAGGATGACCCGCTCATCACGCGGCGCCTGCTTTAAACTACGAATGACGTGGTGATTGATCACAACACCCATACCAGGTGCAGAAAGTCGATTTAAATCGCTGTTACTGGGTTCGTGTTGTTCCAGGATTTCTTCAAGATCCGTTTTCGCCAATTCAAACTCTTTTCGGTATTGATGGCGAAGGCCTTGGCCAATACGGGTGTTCATCCGATTACAGCCGCTGCAGGTGCGAATTTCTCGTTCGCCGACGACAGCCGTTACCCATTCCGCTGCATGTTCTGCAGTGGGAAATACGCGAGCAATATTGGGATCACCCGTCACCTCATCCGGATCGAGTGGCGCCGCTGTTCCCACCAGGTGAACATACCCCGCCTCTGTCACATCGTTGATGGCCCTAATCGGAGGCTGAAGTGATCCATCCGGATTGCGTCCACCGGCTTGATCGCCCTTCACCCAGGTCACACCGTTATCACCGGATGACTCATCGATATCGCGTTCCGCTTTTGTCGGGTTTTGTCCACTGGCTGATGCTTTCGCCCAACTGGAACGACGAGTAATAGAAAACCAATCATCAGCCGGATTGCGATCGTTAGCCAAATCCGCCTGCACATCACGACAGGTTTTTAACGAAACCGTGAACGTTTCTTTTGCATCCTTCAAACCTTTTGTCAGCGTGTCATAAAGGCCTGGGTAAGCTTCACGAATTTTGGAAAGTCCCCATGCGCCGAATACAACTGTGGCCGAGTCAATCACATCATTCGTGAGACCGTAGACGTTTTCTTTAATGTCCGAAAAGTTTTCTCGAATTGCGGCAGTGGGATCAAACGAGCAATTTTGAAATAAATTCCACTCGGCGCCGACGCCAAATTTGAAGGTGGTTTTATTGGACTGGTTGTAATACATCAAGGGGTCAGCACCACCCATGGTGTAATACCAGGAACCATTTCCGGTGGGACGAACGTCCGCCATGGAAAACAGGGAGTACGAAAACATCGATACAACAACAATATATTTTTTCATCATGTTCATGATTATTGCCAGTCAACAGAAAATAAAAAGATTTGGCCTTTTTTGTCGCAACAGCGATAGCGGCGCCACAAATTCCACACATAGGCTTGCTCGATAATATTTTTTCCATTTGCCCAGGATGCAGAACCGCCAATCGCTTTAGCTGAATCTTCCACGACCGGAAAAATCATTTGAAATTTATTGTCTGTTGCGCTGTTTTCTTTTACCGGCCCAGGTTTCCAGCAGCGATTACCACAACTGCGAGTGATCGGCATGTGGACATGCAAGGATGCACGATTCGTCAAAATGTGACTTGCCCGAAAAGCAGCAACAGCGCCATTGATAGGATCCAGGGGATGCGCACCCCAACCACAACGGGGATACACTGGCGCCCAGTAGGGAGCCAACACACCCGGCATAAAACCCGCGTCTTTGGCTTTGATGGTCGGGATACCCAGAATCGATTGAGGGTAAAGTTGTTCAATACCAGGATCATTCCAGTTGGGATCCAACCCCGATAAAAAATGCGGGATCATCGGCATTTGAATTTGGGAATTACAAAAAAAATCGGTATCACCCAGAATGTTCCATGCAAAAATGCCGGGCTGCGAAATGATGTCAACGTTTTTAAAATTCAAAAATGTATCCTGATCACGCGGACTTATCGTTTGGCTCATGGTGCCATCCGGCGCGTCATTCCAGGAGGCTGTTTCTTCCCAGGGGGAGTCATCTCCGCTGTAACTGGATACCACCAGATCGGGGATAAAATGACTGTATTTAATGCTCTCTTTGATACTGCAGGAAAACAGTTTGCATTTGAGCCAAAAACAAACGCCAACCACTTTCCAATCGATACAATCCGTACAAGTAGTAAATCCAGATTCTGCAATGTCATCTGTGTTGATATGTTTTCTGGGTAAAAGATCCGCAGCACCGCTACTTGTTGATAACAGGAGTAACAATAAACAGCACCCTACTCTATTCTTCATGTTGCACCCCGTTTTTCTTCAGGTAGTTCTGATAAATTTCCAAGCCATGCTGAATATCGGTCGAGCCATAAATCACGGCTTTACCATCAAAAACCATCGCCGGAATTTTTTGAATGTTGTAACGCATCAAATAGGTTTGATGTTCAACTGCCTCTTTCAATTGATGTTGATATTCTTTCCCTTTGCTGGATGCAAAAAACGCCATTGCCAATTTTTTTGCTTGTGCAGGATCGGGTGGCAATTCCGGTAAATAGCGTTGCGATAAACGTTCCGGAGCTGATAGGTCATGCACCGTGATCGATACGCCCGGAATGGAAATAAATGACTGTGGCTGGTCGACAAAAATATCGATGATGATTGCATTCACCGGTAGCGAGAGAACCGGGAGAACCAAAACCAGCAATGCCAAAAATTTATTCATAAAGCTCTCCCTGAATTTCCCATCGGTTTTTTGCCCAAACAGGATTTGAAGTGGCTTTCATCAGATCCCCTTTTTTACCGTTGGTGACCAAATAAAAAATATCACCCTTTTTCAGATCGCTGACCGAACACACTTGTGATGGGTGTTCATTACATTTAAATGCAATCTGGGTGTCGAAATTAGTGTGCACGCTATTGGTATTTTGCATATTCAAAGTCCTCACGCCGCGATCTTGCGACGACCTGCCGCAATCTGATCGCCAATCATTTGTGCGGCTTCGAGTTCATCGATGCCATGCTCTTGCATTAATTTGGATCGCGCGCGTTTTTCTTCTTTTTCGGATTGGCCCAATGCCAAACACAATCCAGGAGGCACCATGCGAAATAATCCCTGGACGTTATCGGACATAACAACGCCTTCGGTGTATTTGCGGGGAGCTTTGGTTGTGGACAGCAACATGGTTTTTTGATCAGGGGTTAATGCGCGGAATTTTTCGATGTTGGCCAACTCACTTTGATCGATGAACAAACACATCCACCACTCAAACATCGACAACATTTTTTCGGCATCCGCCGGATAATCTTTCATATTTTGTGTGGCCTGCCAGAGCCACAATCCCATACGACGACCCAGCAGTTTTGACACCACAACCAGATAGGAGGCCAACAATTTATCGGTGGTGATGACGTGTGCTTCGTCTGTTAAATTAATCGTGGGCCGACCATCGCGCTGCGTGCGTTGTGCTCGCGCAATAATTTGATTAATGATGGAAATATACGCGACCGATAACTTGTCTTTGGTGTTGTTACCGCTGGCAAGTGTTCCCATTTCAATACGGATATAATCAGAATCGGGCAATTCTTCTCCCGGTCGATTAAACAATTCACCGGCGAAGCCATCGACAAACAAACTCATGGCTTCGACCATTTCATCGATACGCGCAGCGCGTCCGGGTTTTTCGGTTTTTAAGGCATCGAGTGACACAATCACATCTTCCGTGAGTAAATCCTTTTTTCCGGCTTTTTTAGCGATCACTGCCGCATTTAACACGGCACTTTTTAACAAACCGACATCCGAGCGTGACATGCGCTCTTCTTCTTTTTCTTCACCACCGGTGACCATGAGCCTTGCGATAATCAACATCTCACCCAGGATATCGCGTTGTGCATTATCAATCGATTCTTTCTCAGCAGATTCCAGTTCAACCGAACCTTCCAATACCTCTTCAATAATCGAATGTTCCTGAATAACATTGCCTTCAGCATCGACTAATTCCAATGCCGGTTTGTAAGGCGCCAGACTCGGTGCTTTTCCCGGTCGCAATACAATATCCGAAACGGTTTTTCCCCATTTTTTTAAATAATCCGACAACAATCCAAAACTATTACCGGCTTCAATCACTACCCATCGCGGGTTGTACATGGCCGTGACAAACATTTGTAAATACACGAGGGTTGCCGATTTACCGGCACCGGTGGGGCCAAATAAAAACAAGTGCGCATTTTTAGTTCTGTCACCTTGCAACAGTGGATCGAATGTAAAATCTTCACCGCCACGATTAAAGGTGAGTACACCAGGATTACCGGTACCCACGCTACGACCATAGACCGGCAGAATATTGGCCAGGTGATGTGCGTAGATAATGCGTTCGCGAATGCTGACTTGATCCAGTGCAGGATCGTATGCACAGGGTAAGAAACGAACGTAACGATCCAATCGAACCTCATCGTAATCCGGATCAATTAATTGCAATCCATTAGCACTTAACAAGGTATCGACACGCATGATGGTGTCATCCATTTTTTCATCATCATCGGCACGAAGTGCGATGCCCATTGAAAAAGGATACAGCTTGTTGCCCTTGGCAATTTGCATACGTGCATTCTTCACTTCTTCGCGAGTGTTCTGCGCTTCGGGTGTATCACCGCGTGATGACTTTTCCAATTTTTCAAGATGCTTGCGAATAGCACTTTGTGGTTTGACCACATAAGACACAATCACCACAGAACCGGGGGGCAAATCATCAATGAAACAGGCAATCCGGGCATTGGGGCCTTTGCGTTCTTCTGATTGATATCGTTCTGCAGAAACTTGACCAATTTTGGGAACAGATGACATGCGCTCAACGGATAACACCGTGTGCGGCATTCCATCAAAATACCAACAGCGTGTTTTTTTATCAGAGCGGCAATCGCGTGAGACAACATCTGATACCAAATCGTAATCAGCCAGTTCTTCATCAGAAACAGATTTGGGATACGGATTGGTTTTCAACCAGGAATCGGTAGTACCCAATTTGGGTTTTGGATTAAACCAGCGAAATAACCAATCGCGAATCGATTGGCCTTCAAGTCGTTTTCCCTGCAAGGATGCAGAACGCAACATTTGATGCACACGTGCCGATTGTGTATCCAATTCTTTTTCAATTGTCATTCCTTTGCGGCGTGAGCTCATCCCGGAGTGACGACGATAAAACACCATATAGACTTTTCGTCGTGATCCACCCCAGGGATTATCATTTGCGAGAGGATCAGTAAACAATCCGCCTTCCTGCGACATATCCTGAATATGCGGTGTTAAAATATCCCTCACAAAATGCCGCGTGTAATCGTCAATTTCAACATCACGCATGGCGTGCATGTTGATTGCATGACTTAACACTTTATCCGGAATATTTTTGAATTCGGATTTATCCTGCCAACCAAATAACTGTACCACCCAGGGTGAGCTCGTATGCTCTTCGAATGCCTGCCCGATAAAATCCCGGATAGCATTGCGTTGCGTTAATAAAAATTCTTCACTGCGTGCTTCGGTAGGAACTGATTGCAACTCAAACACAGCCGCCATCGAACGACCATCTTCCAGCAGTAACTTATTGTTCTCGACAATATCAATCCAGGGTAGATAATCCGCAATCGGCGGTTTGCGTTTGTAAGCACGCCGAATGTCATCGTGTGTAACCGGTTTGGATTCGGTTGGCGCACCTGTTAAGAAATAATCTTTCAAACCAGCGAGAATATCCATCAGCTATCCCCCAATATTGAGGGTGTGTGGTGTATTTTTTCGTTGCGTTTTTTTTCCATTTCCACTTCGTCCCGATGTTCCTGGATTAAAAAATCATTCTCGATTTTTAAAGACTCCAGTGTTTCACCTGGCAATGCATAAGGCTGACGCTCATACATGGAAAAACGGGTGATGTAGGCAGGAATCGGCGCACCGGTGGATCCCACTGCATGAGGCCTGACATACATAAACAAATCCGGATTGGGCAATCGTGGATAAAGATGCTCCAGTTGTTGTGCATAGGGATTCATGGGCAATCGGGTTTCATTATCGAGTGCCGGGCGCTGTAACAATACGCGTTTGCGTTCGATTATTTTTTTTTCATCTGCACTGCCGGAATATTCATTAAAAACTTGTTCCATTGTCGGTGCATTTGGATTGGTGACTTTTTCAATACTGGATGAACAGCCAACCAGTGAAAGAAAACCCACTATCAATAAAAAATTAATCCAGGGTTTTTGCATGGCGATTGCCCTCTTGTGAGTAAGCGACTTTACGTGCGTCTTCGTGATAATCGATGGGTAAATCCTGGGTAATCAATAAACTGACTTCAGCACCCGGATCGCGGTAAATAACATCAAAGGTGTCACGCATGCGGCGTGTGTAAAAATCCATCGCCGTTTCCACCGTGTTTGCGTAGGTTTCATTTTCGATGAAGGCGCTTTTATTGCCCGTGACAGAGGTGTTAGTGCCGCCCAGGATATTTTCATTGCTACTGGTCTCGGCGGCGGCTTTAGCATCGAAATAACTTTTCGCAGCACCCAGTACACCCATCGTCAGCAGTTGTTTATGTGCATCCGTAATACGACGACCGGCGACACAGGGAACCCCTTGAGGATCTGACAAATACCCAATGCTCTGGTTACCTTCATTTTCAGCAAACGGCGATCGCGCTTTATTTTTTTTGTTGCCATTTTGTTGATCAATTTCCATGTGTTGAATACGTCCATCAGCGAAGGTGTAGGTTGCACCGGTTAAGGAAACGCTGACGCAACTTAAATTCCAATTGCCGCGTGCAATGCCTTCAAAAATAATGCCGCGCAGCCCAGGAATATGAATGCCATTGGTTGCCAGGTTTTTATCACCCACAATAAACCGCGCTGGAAACGGATCCTGAACCTTTCCACCCAACGGCACAGTTCCAATCAGTGCCGTCATCGCTTTGGCTTTAAACACGGTTCCTCGCGCCGGAATGGTGTAATAGGATTTTGGCGGTGCAACTTCCTCTTTCAATGCATTTAATGAATGCGGTAATCCGGATCCAGATGTATTCGAGGGCAATTTTTTGTTGGCTGATAATTGTTGTGAAAATAATTTTTCAGCCAATTTTGGATCTGCTGTCAATAGCTGAGTCCGTGTCATGGGCTTGATCGTCACATATCCGGGAAGCGATTGTGGCCCACCGAATCCGAGCTGATTTTTTTTGTTCGATGATTTCTCCTCAATACCCAAATCTTCTTCCGTCACTTCATAACCATTCTCAACGGCAATTTGATTGTTTTTTTCCTGCGTCACTTCTTTGGTGAGTTGCGACATTTGGTCGCCCAATGCGCCCACAAATTTTTGTAGATCTTCTACCCGCGGATCAGGCTTTGACTCGCCTGATGGTGTTGCGCGATTGGCCAAACGATTTAACTGGGTTTCCAATTTGGTCAGTTTTTCATTCAGTTCTAATTTTTCGTTTTCAGATTTTTCGTATTTCGCTCTGACTTCCTGCAGGGTTTCTGAAACCGTATCGCCGTCCTCCGCTTTTTTAATTTCCGCCACAGGTTTGGCGTCGCTGGATTTTGTTTTGGGTTCTTCATTGGATGAATTGATGATGGCCATCACCACCAAACCGACCAGCAACGCAACGCCGACCCACACCAATTTATTGGATGACATGCTAGTAGCCATAACCTTCCTCCATTAACGCGCTCACAAATGGCACTTCACTGATCAGGTAAAGTGTGGTTCGGTCTTTTAAGGTTCCTGCACTGCCAAGATCAGGATGTTGTGCGGTGATATGAGTGAAATTGCCTCGCACAAGTCCTGGATTGATCAACACCGAATGGGTGGATTGATTGATGACTAATACGGCCGTGATATAACGGCCATAACCCGCCCAGGCGCCGACAAGATGGAACTGAAATTGCTCACCGGATTGCGATTGGATTAGTGGAAATTCCTTATCAATTGCATCGACATGCAATTCCGTGATGTCGGACGATTGAGGCACTAAACGCCTGGGTGAATAGAGCGTTTGGGAAACAAAACGGGTCAGCAGAATCTCAGGCGGATCGCTTAATGCGGTTTCGGAAGTCGATTGAAAAAGTGGTGTGCTGTTATCCGTTTCGATGGTGTTATCTGTCAGGCGATCGGCATCTTCGATGATTACCGGGTCATCTACAGTGGTGAATTCATTGGCAATTAAATCGATCAGGTAAACGGTTTCGTTATCTGTACTGGTTGCCAATACGCGCGCAGAATCGAAAGGTGATTTCGCCGTCCAATAAATCGTTTTTTGATTGGGAGCCAGACTGACCAAATTTGCGGTTAATTCTTTGGGAATTTGCACATTCACATCGGTTGGAAATGTCACGCGCACTTCTTTGTTTACTGGCAGGATAATGGTCAGTGGCATATTTTCCCAAATACGTTTATCCACGTCGGCAATCGATGACTGGCAAACGCAACATGCTATCGCGCATAAGCCAATTTTTAGTTTCAGCCAATTCATTTGTTTTTACCTTTGGTTTTTTTGGATTCATCCGGCACTTCATATCGCGCAGGATCTTGAATAAATCCATCCAGCTGCATTCCGTACGGATTGCACGGCCGCGTATCCGGGGTAATGCGAAATGCGTAACTCATGCCGGTATCTTTTACAGACATGGAACCCACTCGTTCGATTAATCGCATCACCAATGCAACCGAAAATGAATTGTTGCCAAGCGGCTGCGAAAATCCTTGACGGTATTGCAATAGAGGCGAGAGTGATCGTGTTCTATCCAGTTCACCTTGCGATTTTTTTTCGGCCAGACTGCGTAATAAAACCTGGTGAAATTCGTGAGAGATTAAGCAGTTTCGATCATTAATTGCTTTTTCATAATCGGTTTTGCCGCTTTCTGGCCAATCATTAATTCCGCTCCATACGAAACTTGCAAACGCATAACTATTGGCGGGTTGTAATTTTCCAGGTTCAAGTGTTGCGCCCGCGCTTAAATCCGGCGGAACATGAACCGTAATGTCATTTTGTCGTTGATGTTGTACAAAGGTTTGCGCAAACATCAGCGCAATCACAATCAACAAGCCCATGCGCAACGTCCAGATATGACTGTCACGGGCGGTTAGCGAATTTCGTGCATCACTCACGGCGTTTTACCCCTTTGCCAAAACGTTGAGTAGAATCGATAAACGGTTTATGCGAACCAAAACCCAGCGCACGCTTGAGCAGAAACACTTGTTCAGCAAGCCAGGTTTCGTAATATTTTTGACGGATATATTTGATGTAAAACATGGAGGCCCATGAAAGACCCAGCCCCAGAATTAAACCCAGAACCAGGCCAAACATGATCATGCCAACAGAGGCACCCAGAAAAATTCCTATGATGACACCCAGAACAAGGCCGCCACCAAATGAGATGGCGAGCTCTTTCTGTGTGCAATCATTGAACACGATGGGTTCCTGGTTGACGGCATCTGCCAATCTGTCTTCTTCAGGTGACATACTGTCGAATCCAAATTAACGGTTAGGCCAGGAATCCCAGAACCCATGTACCCAGTGCGATAATCAAAATCGCCATGATGACATGACCAATCGAATCACCGATCACGGCGCCCCAACGAGCCTCATCATTTTGTTTTTGACTAATCCAGGATTTGATGATCGAGCGCAATGCAACAAAACCAGCACCCAACATAATTGCCCAGATTGCAATTTTTCCTACAAATTTAAAAATGGTAATCAAAATGTTATCCGCCGAAGTATCGGCATCAATACCTTCGATCTCGACTGTCGGCATAGTCACATCCTGAGCATTGGCACAAACTGCAAAGAGGATCCACAACACCGCAAAACTGATTTTGCTCGACAACACTGATTTACACACACGAACAACATGATTCAAACATTGAGTAACCATAACGAACTCCATAAGTATTAAAGAGAAAACATTGCTGTAAAAATCAGCAACATCAGCAAGCCCCTTAACACCACAGCGAGCACATCACCTTCGTCAAAATTTTTGTTAGTGGATTTATCCTTCATCGCTTTTTTTATTAACATCATCAGGCATATCGCAAATAAAAACACAGCGATGACCGAAAATATCACCAGACTTTTCGATGGCAAGCCAAAGAAAAGTTTGAACATATTGATTGCTCCTTCACTCACTGATAATCACCGACTGACAAATCCAATGAGTTCATCTGTCGTGGCGATCGTGAAGGTGCCGTAATATGTGTTTCCAGTGCACGCCGTATTTCCTGTAAATCATGTTCAAGAGCTACATAATCCAACGAGATACGTGCGTGAGGATCGGCGGACTGTTTGGCTTTGCGGGTTAGTTCTTGTAAATAAGCCAATTCATTTGCAATTTTGATCAGATAGCGTTTTTCGTTCTCGGTTGTGGTATCGACTGTCGTTTCAATCGCGTTGGCGACAGGCATAAATCCCAACAAGAAAAAAAGGAAAATAGAGAATAATTTCATCATTGTTCTACACTCGTTTTAGTAATAAACACCGGGTAATGATTGATTTTAAAAATCTCGGCCAAGTCATCGACATTGACCGGCATTAAACGAATATCAGGAAACAGCGCTCGAATGTTGTCGAACTCTTCCTGAGAGTTAATATTGGTGATGAGTCCTTTTGCTTGCACTTCTACAAAGAATTGATAATTTTCTGAAAGCCATCGCAAGGACTGCGCATCACCACTGACAATAAAAAAAGGGTTATCGACAGGCTTGTTGTGCGTAAAAGAGGTCTGCCTTCCTAATTGAAGATTGGATTCAACCGGAAACGGATCAAACACTGGCCCCAGTGGTTTTTTTGTTTTGGGTGCAGATTGTAAAATGGCGCTCACATCTGGAATGCCAGTCGGCTTCCCACCAAAATCCGCAATGACTTCCGGTTTTGCCAATACCGGATTCGACAATAATAAAATGATCAGCATGATTGTTTTCATGATGGCGACACTCCTTTCATCGATGTACCAAATTTTTCACATTGAGAAAAAATTTTTACGCAACGTTTAAATACAAGATTGCGATATTTAATCGCCGGTTTTTCTTTATAGGGACTGTGATAACGACCCACTGATACCCACCAATCCGGATCACCCGCTTTGATGGTGTCGATGTAATGTGTTGACAATAATCGGGCGGTATAATGTAAGTTAATCGTGGGATCCAACGCCTGCAGTGGTGTTGCAAACTGATCGTGATGCGCAGGCATGTAAATTTGGCCAATGCCCACGGCAACCCGCCCAATCTCACCGCGTTGTTTGGCTTCATACATCGCCAGCATTAACGCAACTTCTGCCTCATGGCGGGTTTTGTATTGATAGCCTTTTTCATTGATATTCAACGTCCATGGCCAGGGAATAAATTTTCCGTTAAGTGTCCTCCCGCTTTCCTGTAAACCCATGGAAAATAATATTTCTTCCGGAATGCCATACAATCCGGCAATTTTTTTATACGCGAGTGGAATGTCCAGTGATGAATTTCCAAAGGCAGAATTCATGCAAATGAACAATGTGATAGCAGCCCAGATGATTTTCATAACGGAATCCTCATCAATTTTCCATCGGTATCCTGCTTATAGAGACTCGGTAATTTTGGGGCGGGGTTGCCATCCGATTTTGAAATGATTGCCAGCATTCCATTTTCCCGATTGAGGGTAATTTGTTTGACTTTGACGCGCTCCACGGACACATTGGCCAATTTCGCCCACTCAAAAATCACCTCATCGGTTTTGCCATTGGCATCCAGTAAAAATATATCGAGTTTCGCCTGGGTATCATTCAGGGTTTTCATCAAGGCACGACAAGCAGCATCACAAGAATTGACGCTGATAAATAATTTCAACTTGTCATGCAGCGAAATGGTGTCGAGCGCAATGCGTTTGGTTGACATAAATTCCAGGTATTGGGAATGCACAATTTCCCGTTCACGGTTGTAGAGCGCTTGAAATTCTGCCGAGGCATCTTGTCGCCACTGATCGAGTTCCGCCTCTATGCGGGCATAACGTCGTTTTTCACTTTTTGATGCAGTATAAAAACTGAGAATTTGTAATGGTGTCGCATGATGATCCCATTTCGCCCAGGGACTGTTCGCGATCAGGTATTGATAGCGTGTCCACTCTTGCTCTGTCAGGTGCCAAAAATCCCAGGCATTTTCAGACACCTGGCTATAACGACTTAATCCCCAATCGCTGTAGTTGTTAGAGATAGCCTTTGATTCTGCCGAAGTAAACGGCGCAAGCATCAAGGACAAGAAGCAAAGTGCGACCACATTCATTACATCACCAGCTCTTTCACTTGATCGTGTACACGGAACGTTGCTTTACGCGTGTTGGCATCTACAGAGAGCACTTGCCATCCACGCCAGGAATCACCAACGGTTAACAGTTCTGAATAGTCCAGGCCTTCTTTCAGTGTGACAAAACCGGTATTCCCCCAACCCCGGACGCTGACAATCGACACTGTATTGACCGGTTCTTTTGGTTTTGCTGCAGCAAGGGTTTTGGCTTTTTGAATAGCCAGTATTTTTTTCTGGTCTTCCAATTTTTTGACGGTTTCATTTCGGAAGGTGGCCATATTTTTTTCAATCGTTACGATGCGATTGATCACTGTTTCTCTCGACATATCGCTGTTCGATAAGGCTATTCTGATGTCGGATAATTCTTTTTTCAGCGAGTCATTTACCTGATGCTGATCAGCGAGCAGTTGAGTAATTTGATTTCGAATAGGCAGTAGCGGATCTGGCTTTTGATCAGGCTGAATGCCAAACACGGACAACACCTTGTCTTTTGCAGTGTCTGAAAAAATCAGCGTTCCTGAAATCAGAGTCGATAAAATAACGGACAGAAAAACCATCAGTACCAAATTCAGTTTTCCGGATTTTTCTACCGACGTATTTCTTTTTTCCGGGATGGCTATTCTCTCGGTATTGTCATTTGGAAATTCCGGTAATTCCTGTACAGACATAGTGACCTCATTAAATAATAACGAAAAATGATTTAAATAAATTTCTTGAATTGTTTGGTCGCCGTAAAAATGGCAAGTCCGAAGAGTGCCATCACCGGTAAAAACACCACAGCGGGATGCAGTGATATAGGCGCCGTCAGGTATCCACCAAAACTGAAAAATACAAGCGGCACTACGGCGCGTTTCGCACGGTGATAAACAAACGCCGATTCCATTGCACCGCAGGCACGACGAATATCACGCTCAACCAATCCATCAATAAACGCCACCACACCCACTAAAATAAATCCCGTAATGGCAGACACACTGATTGCCAGCCGCACAGTGAAAATAAACAGGGTGTTGAGCATGGCTTCCAGTCCGTAATAGGCGATATAACCTGCCTGGCTTGTGACATTTTGCGCGAGCGATTCTGAAAAACGGCGCAGCCCCAAAAATGAAATACAGTTTTCGGTGAACGTCATGAATTGAATGGCGATATCTCGGGGGTAAACACCCAAAATCATATTGCGATTAAAATCAATTAAATAATCCAATTCGGTTTCCAAAATCTGTTTGGAATGTTCAGGCCCCCAAAACCAGATCATGCCAGCCCACTCAATCACGATAGAAAGCACGATTGCCAGAAATGACCATTTTAGAAATCGAAATCCATTACCGAGGGTCGAGGCAAATAACCAATCCCAGGGGCCGTGATGGTGTTTTTTTCGTGGCTTTGTAGGCTGTGTATTGGTATCCGCCATTACGCCGCCCTCAGTGGTTTGATGTCATACCAGCTATCGTTGATTGCCGCTTGATCGTAAATCACGCGCATTTTTTGATAGAGGAACGCGAGATCTTTTGGCAGCTCGCCTGTTTCTTTGAAGAGCGGTAATCGAATTTTATAAAGACGTCCACCGAGCATCGCAAAACAGTGGCCTTTCGGTAATCGAGTCAAATCACCTGCGGTTACCATGCTGACTTTTTCGCTGGAGATACGTTGTTGGGCGTTGGACGTAAAATCATTCGGCGAATCAGGATTAGTATCATCAGTGGTTCCGGATACCAGTGTCATATGATCAACCCGCACCTCTGGTAACAAATCAGTGATTAATTTTGCGGTCGCTAATTCTTTGACACGCAACATAATGACGTTACCCAAATTCCCTACGACTTGACCCGCTTTTGCTGCATTTCCGAATCGCGCAATAATGTCGGAGAGTGTTTGTGTGTAAACCGTTAATTGATATCCGGCACCACCGGATTTGTTCGCCATAGGCACGAACTCTTTGCCGACCAATTCATTGAACTCATCACCATGAATACAAATTCTTCGACGCTTTGCGAGCTTTACCAATTCTTCCGGCAATCCGAGCGTCACGTCATTTTTATAAATTTCACCGGCGCGTGACGTTAAATCCGCAAACATCGAATTACCCACCGCTTGCGCGACTTCAGCATCCGACAACGCATCCAATCCGACATACACAATGCCGCCAGTGCGAATAATATGATCCCAATCAAAAATCGGTCTGGGATCTTCCAGATCATCGTAATTCGGCGATAATAAATCGCGCACAGATCCTGCGGTGAGTTTTTCCAGTAACGGAAATAAACTCGCGACCAATTTGTCGTAGAAACTTTTTTCGTATTCAAATGTTTTGATCAGTGCAAGCGCAACCGCATCATTAATTCCGGATTGCTTGAATATTTGTGCTGCAGCCCAGGCACGACGATCCCGCGATGCGGTGGCTTTATCCTGTTTAATATCGCTGTTAACAATATCGTTGACTGTCTTGCGCCAATCACTCGCACCGGCACGTCGTAATTCGTTTTGGTATTCCGGTTTATCAAACAGGTAGGACAGGTAATCGCTTAACAGCGGATCTAAATCCGAGCCGTAACGCAGCAATGCATCATAGGTAATCGTGGTGCCGAGTGAATTGAGTGCACGCGAAATAATATTCACATAGCGCCATGTAAATTCTCTAAATGCGGCAGAATTCCCTTCACCCGGTAATTGGCCTGCAATTCTTGATGCGGGTTCCGTGATACGACCAAAACTGCCTACCGGGTTATAGCGTGCGGAGATTTCCGGAAAGCCCAAATGAAAACAATAAAACTGATGTTCGCGTCCTGCTTTTACCGCTTCAATGTAAGTGCGTTTTAATAAATCCGGATCGCCTTTGGGATCAAACACAATCACCACTTCATCGTTGTGAATATCCTGCGCAATTAATATTTCGGCCAAACGTGTTTTACCGACCCGTGTGGTACCCACAACAAAGGTATGTGCAACACGCTCGGCCTGTGCTTCATAAATCGCTTGTTCGGCTTCCCATAAACCGACTGCATGTAATGCCGGTAATCCTTCCGAGTACGGTATGGGCGCAAACGGATTGAACCAGGCTTTTTTACAGGTGATCGATTCCATCCATCGTGTGTAGGTAGATCGTCTCACGATTTCTTCAAATTTGCGGGCCGCTTTGTAGCTTGACTGATGATGGCGGTTTCGGTGGTGATCATTTTCCCGTAAATCAAAATCGAATCGGCGTTGTGTATGTCGCGCTGTCCATTCAAAACCCAATCCTAAAAATAATTGTTGCTTGCTGATCTCGATGTCATTTGAATCAATTTCGTATTTTGGCAATACATGCAATTCGTATTGGTATTTTAATAATTTTCTTGCCTGTACAAATCGTTGTGCACATCGCGCAAATAATCCCGCACCAATGCCAATCGTCAATGAGGGCGTGCTCAAAGCTCCCATCAACACAGTGGGTGATATCAGTGTTAATGAACCCGCCAGGAAATAAGCAATGGATGAACTCATTTCAAACGGCGGGCGCAATAAATTTTCAACAGGATGTGTATTCATGGCGCAGATGATAGGGAGATCAACGAGTAATTCAGCAAACAATCTGAAATTCGCATGTACAGATTGTTTGTCGATATTTGAAAAAAAAAGCGGTACAAAAGATATAAGGGTTAATCGCACTTATCCGCTTCGCGGAAAGAACGGGCTGACTCTCCTTGTTAATCCGAGTAAGCCCGTTCGGGAAAGTGCCAAAGGTAAAGGCAAAGCAGAAGGGTTAATTTTTTTTGAAAGGGATAAAGGGCTGTCAAATGGGAAAGGGCTTGAAAAAGTGAAACGCAAAAAGCTAAGAGCAAACGAACTATGAACGACACACAAACACTGAAAACCGTTTTGACTGATCTCAACAAAGGGCATTGGCTACAACCGCTACAGTCACTGGTGACCAAGTTTCGACGGCTCCCGGAGGAAGACAGCTTCGAGACAGAACTGCTCAATTTGTTATTGCAATTAAGGGCCGATTTTTTTAAAGATTCATCGCTGCCATTGCATTCTCTGGTGGCAATCCGGATCAGTAACCTGGTCAGTTTCAGTTATCGATTTTCAGCTGCTGATGGAACGCCATTAAACCCATTGCAGGATCCGGAAAAATCATTTGCAACCTCAGTGTTATCCCAGGCACAACACGCCTATCCAGCACCCGACATTATCCGTCGATGGTCGCGTGAGCATTTGACATGAAGTTATTGTCTTTCCTGAAAGCTGATGCGCTTTTCAAATCGTTAAAAATTGATTCTGAATTTTCAGAACTACGACAACTGGCCAGTCTTGAAGCCAGTGCATTTGAGCAATTGGTGTATGAACCAATTTGCAAATTTGCCGAATGGGTACAGCTGGCACCGGCCAGTCAATCTCACCATCATGCAGGGCCTGGTGGTTTGATCAAACATACACTGGATGTGCTCAGAATTGCCTTAAAAAAACGACGGGGCTTACAACTGCCGATTGGCGGCAGTGTGGAAGAAATCAATCGTCAACGACACATTTGGACGTTCGCTATTGTCACCGGTTGTTTATTGCATGACATTGGAAAATTGTCGTCATCCATTCGCCTGAACGTCATTAGATCAACCGGTGTTAACCGGTATTTTTGTCCGCTGGCACAAAATCTGGAGCAGCTGCTTCAGGATAAAACTGTGTTGGGTTATCAGGTAGTTTTTGAGCCGTCAGCATACCGTTATCACGAACAATTATCGGTATTGCACTTGAGTGCGTTATTACCGGCGTATGCACAGGCCTGGCTGATCAGTGCACCCCACATTATGAAACCCCTGATTAATTTTTTATGGGGCGACCGTTACGAATCGGGAATGATTGGCAGCATTATTGAATTTGCCGATGGCGAATCCACTGCGCGCGATCTGCAGCTTCCTTCATCCACTGAACGATTCAGTAATCAGATTCCCGCTATTGAACGTTACATCAATCAGGTTAGACATTTACTCATGTCAGGCGTTGTTAAAGTCAATCAAAACGGCGGCATGGCCTGGATTGAAGGAGAATTTATTTATTTTGTGTGCAGGCCACTGGTTGAGAAATTAATTCAGGAATTGAATGCCCAGGGATTACGGAACCTGCCACAGGATCCATTACGAATTTACGACATGCTGCAGGAACATGGATATGCCATTCCCACAGAGGATGGCAAGGCAATTTGGTCTATCAAAGTCAGCGCTGGAAACGGAAAAAACGAGGATGGCTCCGGAAACTATAGCCATAAATTTACTTGCTTAAAATTTGAAGTCCGGAGACTGATAACACCGACAAAAAGCTTTCCCCCCTTCGAAGGAAAAATTGAAATCGCTCAGGCGAATGAACCAGAGCCTGATGTGAGTTCACAAGATACTGTTATTCCAATCAGGCCAACGTTAGAAAATGAAAAAATAATATTGGATGCTGATGAGCAGAGGATGATCGGAAAAACTGACGCTGAATCAGATACTGATCACAAGCCACCTGAAACTGCTGAGGAAATTGAAAAAATCATTCCGGATGCTGCAGCAGAAACTGCAGTGGAAAATGGTAGCCATTCGCAAGACACGGCGATGGACGCTGAACACCATTCAGCAGGCATATTGGAAAAATTACGAAAGGAATCTGGAAAGGAAACGACAAAAACAAAATCGGAATCTGGCGTAAACAAAACCGTGAATGTTTATGCTGACACTATGCCATTACAACCTCTATTTGATTATGCAGAGGCAGATGCCGCTCATCGTTTTATCAATTGGTTGCGTCGTGGTTTGATAGAAAAAACCATTTTAATTAACAATCCCACGGCAGAAGTCCATATTGCCGAAGAGGGTGTATTTGTAGTTGCCCCCTCTATTTTTAAAACATTTTTGATGCGTCACGGTATATCACCCGATAAACATAAAAATTTTGTGAGGCGTATTAATACGCTCAAACTTCATATCAGAAATGGCGATCTGAATATCCATCCCTATTGGGTGTCTGGAAAAAATCGGAAAACCAAAATCAACGGATACCTGTTTCCCTTCAACGTATTTTATGAAGAGGGTATGCCAATACCCAAGAAGAACAAATTTTTGATCCGGAATCTGGAAGATACAGTGACGTCATCGGATGAATAATGAAATCGAACAATACTATTTGCGAATGCAATCTACGCATTGACGAAGCTCTACAGAAAACACACTAAATTTTGCAAAAAACAGGAGGGTAGTGAAAATGCTTGAATCGAAAAAATAAAACAAATTCAATTTCCGTTTATTCATGCGCCATGCGTATTTTGGTAATTATAACCGATTATTTCCATGTGAAATTGATCACAATTTTAACGTTGATCACGACGTCAATCTGTAGATAATGGCGCTCGTCCAAGGTTGACCCGTATTTTGGCCATGCAGGAGCAAATGTTTAATGCAATTAAAATCCCTCGTCGAAGAATTTATTCTTTCCCATTCTTACAATGCGATATCTGACAAACGTTATCGCACATGCATGAATGTATTTATTTTACGTGGCAATATCACAACACTCGATCAGTTTTCAGAACAATCTGTAATCAAATTTCGAACCGAAAGCATCAAATGTGTCAGGGCGATTACCTGGAATGGTTACGTCAAACAGCTTCGAATCATATTTAATTATGCTGTTAAAAAAGGATACGTAAACGAAAATTATTTTAACAAGATCGAGTATTCGAAAGTGGTCAAAACCCACCAATTCAAACCCCTGTCACTGGAAGAGATTCGTTATATTTCACAAGGGATAGAGGGCTACATTTTGCCATGGTTCTGGCATACGGTTTTTTTGACGTTTCGGTATACAGGAATGAGAACACAACAGTTGGTAACGCTTAAGATCAGGGATCTTGATTTTGAACAGGAGGTCATTTTTTATTCATCCGACGGATCAAAAAATAAAAAAGCCTGGACGATCCCGATGCACAGCGAATTGAAGGATGTTTTGATTACTTTTCTGGCGCGTTACGAACGCACGCTTAAGAGACAATTGACAGACGAAGATTATGTATTTTCGATAACGTCTGTTAGTACGTCATACAAAAAGACAGGGACACCTAACACCAAGCCTGATCAGATATCGCAATATTTCAAACGCTTGAGTGACCGGATTGGATTCAATGTATCGCCAAATCGATTTAGGCATACGGTTGCCACCGAACTCTGTAACCCTACGGAAGGGCATCCTGATTTGTTTGCAGTACAGCTCATTTTAGGGCATTCGAGGCTGGAAATGACGCGAAATTATGTGCGTCCGCAGCTACATCGATTGGCGGCTGCCCTGGAATGTTTGTCCAAATAAGTTGACAGGATGAAAATTTAAAACGATTATAAAAAAGACAGCGGAGAAAATTGAAATGTATTCGCTGCGCTAAGTGACAATTCTTAATGACAACCGGGGTGGTACAGGTAATCACTCAGTTGCTTGGAAAAAGAGGAACCGACCCCGGTAAAATACCGGGGCTGAATGTCAAGATCGAGAAAAGACAGACATAGTGCGGTTTTTTTATTTCTTTTAATGCAATTCCCTCTATACACTCATCTAAAAAGAGATTATCTTCGGCATCGATTTGCTAATGGCTGATCTATAATTGGTTGGCTATCAACAACAATAACTGCGCATCAAGGAAGCAAATTGCCATCATTGGTAAGTTCCTATTGCTCATGGCGCACATTCATGATGGAGACAATCCTATGTTGCCGCGTGAACACTACCTTAAACAAACGTATATGGATGCTGTTAATTTTCCTGACGGTTTTGAAAAAGGTGGTTTATCAGATGTACAAGCTCGCTTGGTGAAAAAACATGGCGTGTTTATCAATGCACTAAGTATGGACGAAGTCTCAAATCCAACAGCTGACGATTTACACCTGTTAAAAGTGATCAATAATCAAAGCTCACCCAAAAGCCCAATCGAGCAAGCCTGGATGAAATACCTGTCCATAGTGAAATCAAAAAATGGATCTGCCCCAAATAAATCAAGATCCAAATCAAAGTCTTCAAAGAAACCCGCATCAAATGAAGATCAGCAGATTGCAAGTATGAGTGTTAAACCTTCGAGTTCAGTTCAAACCGTTTCCCAAACCACACCACAGATAACTTCAGAGGCAAAAACTATCGTGAATACTACAGTTAATCCCCAAGTTGAAGAGACACCGCCAGTACCCGCTCCTGCAGCACCAGCGCCAGTACCTGCTCCTGTCGCTGAAGCAGCCACGGAAGTAACCAGTACAATCAAGGTAGAAAAGAAACCCGCCAAAAAAGCAGCTCCAAAAGCTGTTAAAGAAAAAGCTGTCAAAACCGAAACAAAACCTGAAGCTAAAGCCAAAGCAGCAGCAAAACCTGCAACCAAAGCAGCCGCAAAACCCGCTGCCAAAACAACCAAGGCAGCAGCAAAACCTGCGACCAAAGCAGCTGCAAAACCCGCTGCCAAAACAACCAAGGCAGCAGCGAAACCTGCAACCAAAGCAGCTGCAAAACCCGCTGCCAAAGCAACCAAGGCAGCAGCGAAACCTGCAACCAAAGCAGCTGCAAAACCTGCTGCAAAAACAACTAAAGCAGCCGCAAAACCTGCAACCAAAGCAGCTGCAAAACCCGCTGCAAAAACAACCAAGGCAGCAGCAAAACCTGCAACCAAAGCAGCCGCAAAACCCGCTGCAAAAACAACCAAGGCAGTGGCAAAACCTGCAACCAAAGCAGCTGCAAAACCTGCTACTAAAACAACCAAAGCAGCAGCAAAACCTGCAGCTAAAGCCGCCAAGCCTGCGGCTAAAACAGTTGCAAAGACCACCGCAAAAGCTACTGCAAAACCAAAAGCTGCCACCAAAAAGAAATAATCACTGTGATCTTGATAAAAAAGGACGCATTACGCGTCCTTTTTTTATTTGCAAAGAAATTGGCTCGTTAAGGAATAAGTACTTCTACAGAATATTTTTTTCCAGCTTCAATATTTCGAATACAACCACCCGGTATTCGTTGGGACTCACAATAAACTTCAATCGATGTAACAGCTGAACGTTTAATACTCACATCAAATTCTGCACCACGGAATTGGCGCTTGGCTTTGGCAAATTGCCAATCAGAAGGCAATTGGGGATTTACATTCAAACCATCAACACACCCCTGCAAACCCAATAATCCTTCAACCAGACATCTATAAAACCAGGACACAGTTCCCGTATTAAACAACTGACTTGAACGTCCAGCTGTACGTGGATATTGGTGATACGCACCACGATAATAATTGGGAATAAAAACAGGAAGCTGCCCACGTTGTAAATAATCGCCCTGATTTGGCCCGGGAATCATTTGTCGCAACAATTTATAAGCACGATCTTTTTCAGTAATTGTATAAAGACTGTAAATATAAAAAACTGCAGCATGATTATAAACAGAACCATTTTCTGCAGATCCTGGATGTTTTTGTGTTACGCGACCCACGTCATCACGCATTGCCGTATACGCCGGAGCCAGCATCACAACACCATAAGGAGTTTCCAATTGCGTTTCGATTGCGGCCAACATCTTTTTACGCTGATCATCCTTGGCTGCACCTGCCAAAATTGCCCAGCTTTGCGGATTCAAAAAAATGCGACCCTCTTTATCTTTGCTGATACCAAACACGACATCATCATCAGTAATTCCGCGACCAAACCATTCACCGTCCCACAAATAACGGTTTACTGATTGATTAATTTCCTCTGCGCCTTTTGTCATTTCAGCGGCAAGATTTTCTTGCTGCTGGTGACGACAAACATCAGACCACAAATTTAATGCATAAGCCGTTGCCACCGATAACCAACCGGAAACGCCTTTACCTTTGTAACCCACCATATTCATCGGGTCACACCAATCACCCTGCGCAATAAAACTCAAACCACGATAATCGCGCGCGCTTAACAACCAACGCATGGCAGCAGTAATACGGTCAAATACGGATAGAGTTTTACCATCGTGGCCCGCAATCATTTCTTGCAATATCGCGTAATCATTGGTTTCGTCGAGATAAGCTTTCAAACAAACCGGCAACCAAACACAATGGTCTGTATGCGGAATTTGATTGATGTATTTCAGTTCGGCGCCTTCCACCAACAAAATACCATCCGGCATTGCGCCTGTTGTTTCCTGCTGACTTAATGCATGTAAAAACGCAGCACGAGTAACCTGGGGCTTGATGTAAGTCATACCCATATTATCTTGCAAATAATTTCGCGTCTGCGGATCAGTCGTTAACCGATTGACATCGCCGTGGTAAAACACCTGACGTGGCAACCAATGATTCACAAAATTATTAAGTTCAGCATCCGGCGTTTCAATTTGCACACAACCGCTACCGGAATTGACATAAGTGGAATACTCTTTTTGGGCTTTGGCAAAACCGCTTTCACTTAAATAGGTATTTTTTAATTGCAGGATTTCTTTATCGTCAAATGCAGCGCCAAAAATAAATCGATATATATGCTGTTGATTCGCTGATAGTTGCAATCGATATTGCAAAATCGCCGCAGGAGTTTCATAACGTGCATCGCCACAAGCCAATAATTCCTGTTGCAAACCATCGGGATTATGTAGCCCGCCCTCACCTTCAAAACTCTCCTGTTTTGCTTCCCATGCAACTGGCTTCTCGCTATGCATAAAAAAGGTTTTGTCTTTAAAATTTTTATTTTTAAAATAGTCCGCTACTTTTTGATAAGGAGTAACACAGTTGGCGACTATACCGCCCAAATCATCGCGATATTCCGCTGATTGATTCATCCATGACATGTAACCTACTGGAAAATAAGGATAGAAACTTATTTTTCGATTGCGCTGTGATAGATTGGTAATTTTGATTTCCCACAACTCCACCACATCCTCAACCGGTAGCGACAAACACAATTCAATTTGAATTCCCAGTGACTTCAGAGTCCAACGTAAATCACTTTTGCCCACAGAAAAATTAAAAATTTCATATTCTGCACGTACCGGTTCATAAGGTGCAGAAAATATTTCACCGGTTTCTTCATCTTTCAGATAAAAAAAACGTCCCGGATGATGCGCATAATAAGGCTGTTCCGGTTGCATAAAAGTTTTTGCTTCCAGATTTGGAGCATAGGAATACTTTGCTGGTTCAGGTTGCATAAATTGTGCGACCGCATAACCACGGCAAGTAGATTGAATCATCATCCGTTGATTCCACAAAAAGCCCGCTGCACGCGGCATATGTGTAGGAGAATGTAATTCATAACGATCGTTATTGGGATTTAATAAAACCTTGGTCATTTTTGTCTCTTGAAATATCAAATTTTTCACCCTCACCATTCCCCCCTTTGAAAAAGGGGGCTGGGGGGATTTAAAATCTAAGATGAGTTAGCCATTTCAAATCCCTCCCCGCCTCCTTTTTGCAAAGGGAGGGCCAAAACAAGTGGGGGTTTGTTTTTAACTTTCCTGCTGATTCAACTCCTGCTGAATTTCTTCCAATTTTTTGTCCGTCAAATTATAAAAAACCAATGCTATTGCCGTTAAAAAGGCAAAACAACCGGGGACTAAGGTTTGCATATACACAATGCTATCCAGTGACGCACCGTCTTGCATTTTTCCTGCTTGATAACCCATGACGGCCAACACTGACAGCATTAAAAAAGAGCCGCCTGCACTGCCGAGTTTTTGTGAAAAAGTTGTGGCAGCAAAGGTCATTCCGGTTGCACGGCGACCATTTTTCCACTCGTTAAAATCGGCAACATCAGCGTACATGGACCA
>CAMLML010000071.1 GCA_946481095.1 uncultured Cellvibrio sp. | reverse complement strand
GCTAATGCCATACGTGTTTCGGTATCAGGGTCGATGATTTTATCGTAAGGCTCATAAGCATCTTTCGCATCTTCATAACCAAACGCACCGTGCACTGGGTTTAAATTCCAGCGGCACACCAACGGCCCGGGCCAGAGTGCGCGCAAAATCGGAAGCTGCTCATTGATTGACGGCATTTTTGCATGCAAGCCCAAACAATAAATAGCTTTGGTGTCGCGCAATGCTTGAACAAATTGTGGCGTAAGCCATTGAGGGTCGCGCACTTCTACAGCAACTACTCCATCGGGTGCAGTTTGTTTGAAATCGGAAATTGCGTTTAACATTTGATATAAACGATCAATCACCTGTGGCATTGATCCAAGCATTTGATTGGGTAGAGGACTGATTTGAAAAACCAACGCACCTACTTTATTACCTAATCCTTCCAGCGCTGGCTCAACAAATAATTTCACCGCTTCTACCGGATTTAAAAAATAAGGATTAACTCGCATACCGCGCCCATCTTCGTCACGAACCAATACATCAGTAACCAAACTCGGTGCTTTAATCACAAACCGAAAATCCTGATTAACTTGCGATGCATATTCCGCAAACTGCGCAACATTCAACGGCCTATAAAATCCGCGATCAATACTGACCGTTTTAAATAAAGGATGTTGGGAATATGCACTTAATCCGTAGCGGGACAAATTATTTTCCGGATACTCACGATCCCACACCAAACCCGCCCAACCCGGATAATTCCAGGACGAAGTGCCCAATCGCAAATTCGACGGAAGCGATTGACCCAACGCAATTAACTCCAACGAACATTCCGCAGGCTGCACAGACTTGCTGGATTTTTTTATTGGCTTGGATGAATCGGTTTCACCAAATAGTGAGTCTTGCATAATTCGAACACTCTTTAATTAGGTATATGATATTCAAATACCATTTTCTTAATTTTGACACATGGTGCGGGGAAAGGGATTTGCACCCTCTCTCGTTTTTCCTGGATAAAGCAGATCCATCTACCAATGCTAATCTCTCGTCTGGGTTGAAAGTGTCCCAACTAGGCCCGCAAAAACGCCACTCCGCACCAAACGCTAAAAAACAAAACGAATGAATCTTTCACAAACACCTCCGCCAAAGTATTAACCGTTGCTTTAATGCTCACGTCCAACCCAAACAAGATACTCACATTAATTTCAAGACCTACCGTTACCTCCAAGCTCGATCGTTTATTTACACAGTAAATAACAATTTTATTAAAAACTTCTATCTTGATTGTCTATCAAAAATTAACGCCCTATTAACGTCTAATGTTTCTGAATAACTATACCCACAAGAAGCGTATGGTATTAATTTGTATTCTTCGTCATGAATTTTTAGAAATTTCACTTTAATATTTGTATCTCGATAGAACTGTATTGCAGTCTCTTTTAATTCATAAGACGCATTGCATCCGACATAAATACATTCTATAGCCTGCACAGGAACCTTACTTACAAAAATTTTGAATCCTAGCTGGTCTACACTATCAAGAGACATGCAATCGCCAAGCTTCTTTGTGATTCGACGTTCATTTTCATATTTCCATTCACTTGACTTAAAATATAAATCGCCAATTGAAACACATTCATTATCAAAAAATATTCTTGAATCGATTATTGGACGTCTATCCCTATAGTGAACCCCACTAGAGTTTTTAACATATTCACTTTCTGTTTTTAATTCAACAACACATCCCTGATGCGATTCAGAATAGTGAGCCCACATTAAGAGATTTGAAGGTATCAGAGTTTCAGCTTGCGAAAGGCATAAAATTCCAATTTTCTCGCTTACTTGCGAAAGTATATTCCTACAATTTATTTTTGGCACAACGACTTCAGATACACCAAGATTGATTTCATATTTCTCTATATAAGAAATGTGGGAAGCTATATCGATTTTAGATATATAATCTTCAACAAAGTCACTTTCGTTCCTTATCCGAATTTCGGGTTGCAATTCAAATGGGTCATTAAAAGCACCAGGCTGGCTAAATCTCAGAGTAAAACTTCTAAGAAAACATTCTGAAGACTTCTTCCCAAGATATTTATATGTTTTCAATTGAAGACCTCTTCAGAGTTAACACCATCCAGAATTTTAATACATAAGTCAAAAAAAAAGCCGAATCACTCTCATGATTCGGCTTTCTATTCAACGCAGTGACAAGATCACAAACTCAACACTTTTTCACCACGCGAAATTCCACACACACCCGTGCGCACAACTTCGATGATCGAAGCATCACCAACGGCTTCTAAAAACGCGTCGAGCTTGTCGCTCGCGCCGGTGATTTGGATGGTGTAGAGGGTGCTGGTGACGTCGACGATTTGGCCGCGGAAAATATCGACACAGCGTTTGACTTCGGCGCGTTGGGCACCGGAGGCTTTTACTTTGATCAACATTAATTCGCGTTCAATGTGCGCGCCTTCGGTTAAATCAACCAGCTTCACTACATCGATTAATTTATTCAGATGTTTGGTGATTTGTTCGATTTTGTGATCATCACCCAGAGTTGTCAGGGTTAAGCGTGACAGGGTTTGATCTTCCGTTGGTGCGACAGTCAAGCTTTCGATGTTGTAACCACGTTGTGAAAATAATCCTACAACACGCGACAAAGCACCGGGCGCGTTTTCAACTAAAACAGAAATGATTCGTCTCATCACACACGCTCCGTTTTGCTAACAAACATATCGCGCATGGATTGTGTAGCGATTTGCATGGGGTATACGTGTTCGGATTGATCGACCATGATATCCATAAATACCAAACGATCTTTCAATGCAAAACATTCGGCGAGTTTTGTTTTGAGCTCTTCTTTTTTTGTTACACGCATACCAACATGGCCATAAGCTTCAGCGAGTTTGACGAAATCCGGCAAAGAATCTTCGTATAAACTTTCGGCGTAACGACTGGAATATTGCATGTCTTGCCATTGGCGAACCATACCGAGTGCCTGATTATTTAAACAAATAATTTTTACCGGTAAATGGTATTGGGTACAACAGGATAATTCCTGAATACACATTTGAATGGAACCTTCACCCGTAACGCAAACCACCGTTGCATCACGATCAGCAAATTGCACGCCCATTGCTGCTGGCAAACCAAAACCCATAGTGCCGAGGCCACCGGAGTTAATCCAACGACGCGGTTTATCAAATAAATAATATTGCGCGGCAAACATTTGATGCTGGCCAACGTCGGAGGTGACATAGGCATCCCCTTTTGTGACTTCCCAAATGGCCTTAATCACGTCCTGTGGTTTAATTAAATTGCTGGCGGTGTCGTAACGTGTTTGATGATAAATACCGTGACGTTCACGCCATTCATTAATTTGTTTCCACCAGGCAGCGTTGGCTTCTGCATCCGGTTTTTCGGTGGATTCTTTTATCAATGCAATCATGTCAGTTAAAACACTTTCAACTGAACCAACGATTGGTACATCTGCAACAACGGTTTTCGAAATCGATGCGGGATCAATATCAATGTGAATAATTTTTGCGTTAGGACAAAATTTGCTTACGGCATTGGTCACACGATCATCAAAACGTGCGCCAACTGCAAGAATCACATCGCTATGATGCATCGCCATATTCGCTTCGTATGTACCGTGCATACCTAACATGCCGACGAAACGTTTGTCAGTACCAGGATAGGCACCCAACCCCATCAAGGTGTTGGTACAAGGTATGTTCAACATGTTCACCAGCTCGCGCAGCAAACCTGATGCGTTACCTTGCACAACACCACCACCGGCATAAATCACCGGGCGTTTCGCTGCCAATAATAGTTGTACCGCTTTTTTAATTTGTCCGGCATGACCACGAGTTGCGGGCGAGTAAGATCTAAGCTTCACTTTTTCAGGGTATTCATAAGCAAATAAATTTGCCGGGTGTGTCATATCCTTGGGGACATCTATCACCACAGGGCCGGGACGACCGGTCGCGGCAATGTAATAGGCCTTCTTCACAGTCTCGGCAATTTCGCTCGGATGTTTGATCATAAAACTGTGTTTTACGATGGGGCGAGAAATACCCACCATGTCGGTTTCCTGAAAGGCATCTTCACCAATTAAATGGCTTTGTACTTGACCGGAAATAACCACCATTGGAATTGAGTCCATATAAGCGGTTGCAATACCGGTAATGGCATTGGTCGCACCGGGACCGGAGGTCACCAATACAGTCCCGACTTTACCTGTCGCACGAGCATAACCATCAGCAGCGTGAGTAGCTGCCTGTTCGTGGCGAACGAGAATATGTTTAACGTCTTTCTGACGAAAAATGGCATCGTAAATATGCAATGCGGCGCCGCCTGGATAGCCAAAAACGTATTCAACGCCTTCGTCTTTCAGGGCGCGGATGAGCATATCTCCGCCTGAGAGCATTTCCACAATCTTTCCCCTTTTAGGAAAATCACAAAATTAAATCATCTGCGATGTTGGTATTGAATGCGCAATTATCTGCTGATAATCACGCCTGAATTGATCAACAAAAAAAGCCCGGCAAGGCTTGGTTTGGATCAGCGAAAAAGGTGCAGGTATGCAGCCATTTTCAGGATCATTACCCCGGTAAGGGTGTGAACCGCGGATGGAATGCCAAGAGGGTGACTTGGCGATAAAACAGGAAAACCCTAGTTTGGGGTGCCTGCTACCATCCAGAGGAAAAGTAATTGTCGCGATCCATGCTGTAAAGTCAAGGTTTTGCTTAAATGCACAATTTTATTTTTATGTTTTTTGCGTTTATTTACGCCAAATTTCCCTGTGTGCGCATTTAAGGCTATAGTTATCACAAATCTGTTTATCCAAACTTACATTTTGATGGCCACACTATGAAAAAGTTTTTGCTTGGTTTCGCTCTTGTTACTTCAGTTATGAGCCCGTCACTTTATGCCGATAAAATTTATTCCTGGATAGATGAAAAGGGAGTGACGCATTATGGAAAAAACCCACCCAAGGACACACCATCACGAATGATTAATGCCCGAACAGGGCACAGCGAACCCGTTGACTATTCTGACTCAGCAAAAAAAGAAGACAAAAAAGAAGGAGCCAAAGCTGCTGTTGCTGAACCTGATCCAGAGCGTTGCGCCAATGCCCGAAAAAATCTTCAAGTACTCACCACTAACCCGCGAGTCAGAACTACCGATGCCAACGGTGAGCAACGCTTCATGACACCCGAAGAAATGCAAGCACAAGTAGAAACCATGGAGCAAATTATTGCTGCCGAATGTTCTGATCAGTAACTATCTAAAATTGTAGTTTGAAATAAAAAATGCCCCATCAGGGGCATTTTTTATTGTTCGCAATTTTTTATTGCTTGGCTATCTCTGCTTTTTTCTTTTCACGCTCAGCTGCAGCTATCCATTGTCTGGCGAACTTTGCAGAACGCTCGTCTTTGGTTGCCTTTTGAAAGTAGCTGATTGCAGCATCATAATTTTTTAACTCATACTCTGCCTGCCCAACTGTCATATTCGCACGGTCTGCTCGTTTGACATTTTTCGCAATAGCTTCTTTTGCCCATTTTGAGGCATCTTTGTAATTGTCATTCAACATATACATTTCTGCCAAACCGAGAATCAAATCACCATCCGTCGATTTTTGAGCTGCTTTCTCATATTCCACCAAAGATTTTTTATCTTCTCTGGCTGCACGTAAAACATCAGCCAAAAATTTAAGATTTTTCGCAGTCGGTTCGATTATCTTATCGGTATAAATACCCTTTTCCATGACTTTTGCCGCTTTATAAGGAGCTTCCATTTCCCAAAATAGCGCGGCCAAGCTTGTCAGGTCTTTCTCATTAGTCAAACCACCCACCAAATAACAAGCTTCCAGAGCGGCAACACGTTTTGCAGGTTGTTCCAATATACCGTAAAGCTGACTTAATGTTTTCCAATAAGAAGCTTTTGAATAATGCTGGATCAGCTTTTCAACAACACCCAAAGTGCTTTTGTAATCTTCCTTATCAAGATACAAACCACGCTGCATGTTATACCAACCTTCCGCCGGAACTTTTCCAGCCAACTCCTGCAACCTGACAGCTTCGTTAATATTTAACAATGCATTTTTCTTATCATCCACTTGATAATAGAGTGTCGCAAAAATGTTGTACTGCTCAGGTTTGATCTCAGCCACATAGTCTGTCCATTTGATCAAACTATCCAACGCTTTTTTGGGATTTTCCTGAGCACCATACAACTGACTTAAAATAAGCAAAGTTGATTGCTCATCCGCAACAGCAATATTGGGACTCAACGCCAACAGTTTTTCAAATGATTCTATGGCCTTGGGATAGTTTTCAAGCTGTGCATAAGCGTAGGCTGTCAATTGATGAATTTTTGCAGCTTCCGCAGGGTTCAACTTCTCCCGTGGAACGGATGACATAATCTCGATAACTTTTTTTGGATTGGGCTGCAACTTTTTGTCGGGTGGAGGCTGTAAAAAATCATAGGCCTCCTGAAGCTTTTTGCCCACGCTTTCACCAACTGTTGGCAAGCTGCGTTTTTCAAATTTCTTATTTTTTGCTTTTACTTGAGCATGAGCCACACCAGACACAAACAAAGTTTGTGCTGGATTAATAGAATTTGCTGTGAAGCTCACCAAAACCGGAGAGGCCAACAAAAAAGTCGCCAAAAGTGTTCTGTTAAACACAACCGAAACCTTATGTATTGCGCGTTTCACTGGAAGACTCCTATTTAGCCATTTGATAAGTGAGTTTGTATCTCACACCGGGAACTTCAACCGCTTTCCCATCTTCAACTTTCGGCTTAAATTTAAACTTTGATACTGCTTTTACCGAAGCCCTGTTCCAAACAGTTGTTGGCTGGCCATCCTTTTTATTAATACACAATTCAGGCACTGGAACCGCATCTTTTACAGCACCGGTCTCTGTTACAGTGAATACCACTGTACAACTACCTTCCATACCTCTGGAAAGAGCTGTGCTGGGATATTCATGCGCAACCGTTACTATCGGCATGTAATTACCTTCACCCAGATTAAGACCGCCAGGACCGCCAATTTCCAATCCACCTTGAGCGATCTGGAAATCCATATTAAGACCTCCAATGCTGGCATCAGGCGCAACAATATCAGGCTCGGGCAGATCAGGTGGAGGCACATCAGGCTCTTGTGGTTTTTCTGGCTTTGCTTCTTCAAACCGATTTTCAATTTTGGTATCTGGCATCCGCATGTCAGGGATTTTCACTGATTCTTTTTGATCAGGTTCCTTCATTGGATTATTGACCAACTCGTTCATTAAAAAAAACAAACCGAACGTGGTTATACCACCAAAAACAATAGCCATTAATAATTTCGAAGCTTTCATACTGTCTATTTCTTGGTCGTTGATACAGAAACTTCTGCAACACCTGCTTCCTGGGCAGCTTTGGCAACATCAATTACAAATTTGATATCTGCCTTTTTATCTGCCTGAATTGAAACAGTACCCTTGGGGTTATCTACACGCATACGTTCAATAACCAATTTGATCCCACGTGGGTCAATTTTCTTTTTATCAACCCATATTTCATTATCAGCACCTACAGCTATCAAAATTGTTGCCGCAGGTTTTGCTGCGGAGGTAACCGCATCAGGACGCTCTACATCTTTTCCGGTTTCTTTAATAAAAGTTGCGGTCACGATAAAGAAAATCAACATGATGAACACTACGTCCAACATAGGCGTAAGATCGATTGCCTGAGCTTCTTCTTGAGGTTGTGCACTTTTCCTGCTCATGAGACATCTCTTTAGTACAGGTTAATCTTTTGACTAACCATGGATCATTAATGATCCATGGTCAGGTGATCAGCAAACAGCGATTTTTCATCACTTGCGGTTCGCTGAAGATAGGTATTGGCAAAAACGCCCGAAATCGCTGCAACCATTCCTGACATTGTAGGGATAGTCGCCTTGGAGACACCACCTGCCATGGACTTTGCGTCTCCACCGCCAGTCAGAGAAAGCACACTGAACACTTCAATCATGCCAGTCACTGTTCCCAAGAGCCCCATCAGGGGGCACATGGCTACCAGTGCTGTAATCATGTCCATGTTCGCATCAATTTTCTCGTTCATGCGGGAAATCATAGCAGTACGAATCTGCTGGGCATTCCACGACTTTCGCTCAGTTCTTGCTTCCCACACAGAAAGGGACGCCTGGACATCAGCCTTCATGGTTCCCTTAAAAAAGAGAACCCTTTCGAAGATCAGTACCCACATAACCAGTGTCAAGGCGGCGATTGCGTACATCAACAACCCCCCCTGATCCATGAAAGCGTTCAGGGAGTCGAGAATATTCGACATAACTTACCCCCTATTTACGCGTTGAGCGTTCGGCGTTTTCCGCAACAATGCCAGTTGCTTGCTCTTCCAGAATATGGATAACTGATTTGGCTCGACCATTTACGAGTGTATGCATCAGTACAACAGGGATTGCAACAACCAGACCCTGTACAGTCGTTACCAATGCGGCAGAGATACCACTTGCCATGTTTTTGGGATCTCCGGCACCGAAAATTGTAATCGCCTGGAAGGTTTCAATCATACCGGTCACAGTACCCAACAACCCAAGGAGAGGAGCAACAGCAGCAACAATCTTCAATATTGCCAAGCCACTTTCAATGGAAGGACGCTCTTTTAATATAGCCTCTTCCATTTTCAGCTCGAGGGTTTCCGTATCAACACTCTTATTCTCTTCGGCTACTTTCAATACGCGACCCAAGGGATTGCCAGTACTGGCTGTTTTGGATTTCAACTGCGCTTTCACTTTTCCGCTTACGGTGAACAACACCAGCATACGGAACAAGCCCAAAAGAACACCGAAAATACCAACACCTACAATAACCCAACCCACTTCTCCACCTTGATCAAGCCTTTCCATAAAGGTGGGCTTATCTATAAGAGCAACCAGTAACTGGCCTCCAGCAGGGCCGGTAGGGTCAATACCAAAATCTGCAGACTCAGAAGCACTTGTGGACTCCAGTGCAGCAGCAGCAGAAGTGAACTCAGCATCAGGTTGGCGTTGCAGCTCAGCAATTTTGCCTGTTTCAGGCTTGTAAGAAAGATATTTACCTTCCGATACGAGGTTGTAGGTACCCACACGAACAACTGTCTGCGATGCGGTTTCACCGTTGGGCTTGACTACTTCAGCGGTGAAAGAAACAACCTTGCCGCCCTCAGCCAATTCTTTCATGGTCTCAGCCCAGAGGCGCTCAATCTCTTCCATATCAGGCAGAGTTGTTCCGCTGTTCATCTTTTCGATCAAGGAATCAAGAAACACACCACGATTCGGGTATTGGGCACTTACTATGGAGTTCTCCAGATTAACGCGCAAATCACCGGCTGTTGAAGTCAAGTGACCAAACAGCTCACGCATAGAACCCAAACGCTCCTGCAGTTGTTGTTTTTTCTGGGTTACCAGCAACTGCTGTTCTGCATATTTTTTGTCGAGAACAGCCGAACGAGCCTCTTCAGCTGCACGTGTCGCTTTGGCTTGCGCCAACAGAGTGGCCTGATTAGCCTTGTTGCGGGAAAACTCGGCTTCACGTTGCTTGTGTTCAGCCGACTCATTGATTTGAGACTTTTTAACCATCTCAACCAACTGATCAACACTGGCTGCTGTTTCAGCCATTGCAGAACATGAGATAAAACCAGCGGCTGCTACGAATACGCAGCTCTTGATAAAATTCATTTTCATTGTGCGGCCTCCGGAGCTTGAACCTTAACAATCATTATGTCTTTAGAAGCCTGATCACGTGCTATACGCAAACCCTTCAACACACCCGCGTTATATGAACTATCAAGTGCCACCCAGGCTTTGGATGACACATCCCAATAACCACTTTGTTTTCCATCGGTTGTTTGGTACATCAAAGACACTCGGCCAACGCGCAATATTTTCACTTCGCGTTTTTGCCCGGTTCCATCAATATCTTCACTTGAATCATAAGATTGAAGCGTACCCGAGTAAGCAGATTCTATTTTGTAAGCCTCAAGAACCTGACGAAATTTTTCAGCTACTGAAATATCAGCGCGATCCTGATTGGTTCTTACAGAACCAATACGATTTTTACGCTCTTCGAGAGAGAAAGGCTTGTCGAAATCAACAAACTGATCCAATGCATCAAGCATTTTAAAAATCAGCGGCTGAATCTGACGTTCAATAATGGTTACTTTCTCAATTGATTTTTCGAGCTCGGCTACAACGCCCAACTGCGCATCAACTTGTTTTTGCATTTGGGCGTTGTACACGCGCAAATCATCAATAAGTTTGTTCTGTGCCTTGAACTCCTGAGCCAGGTCGTCAGCTTCCTGAGCAAGCCTGTCAATACGTTTTTGTGAGTCAGCTGCCAAGGTAGTTTTGGCTTGACCTACTTGGAGTACTGTATCCAGATTTTGGTCTGCCATAGCAACGCTACCAAAGAGCGCGCTAACAGAAAGCGCTGTGGCCATCACCACCGCGTTGAATCGCTGCTTTTTCATAATCCCCCCAACTCGGGCGTTCAATCAATTGAGTTTGTGACAGAAACAAGCTGTCACACACGCGTTTCCACGTAGTCCCTATAAAACTTTTACAAATTTTTATAGTAGACAGCCTAAGAACCGACGCATTGTAATAAGCAGATATCGCCACATCCAATGATTTGTCCAAAAGACCTGTTACGTGTGTATTTTGGTATCACACAGGTAACAGTAAGGCCTTAAACTGCCAACCTGGTAACACCTTGGTCGCACAAATCCTCACAAAATCTGAAAATTCATGTACCACAAAGAACTTTTTGCTATTAGAGGTTATTTATCAACCAGTCAGTTCTGTTTTTCGTAAATACGAAATTCACAAGCTTCTCCCGAAACAGAACTTTTTAAATTCCAACCGGAATCCAGAGAAGGAAACCATGCATCCCCGTCCACATCCCTGTCTATATAAGTGAGATAAACCCTGTCTGCAATTTCCAGCGCCGACTTGTATATTTCTGCTCCGCCAATAATCATGACTTCCAATTCGACCTGGCTTTCTGTTTTATGGAAGCTACCGGCAATCTGAACGGCTGACAACAAATCATGAGCCACTATCACCCCTTCCCTTGACCAATCCTGATTTCGGGTGATCACAATATTGGTTCGGTTCGGCAAGGGCTTGCCAATCGATTCAAATGTTTTCCGCCCCATAATCACAGGCTTGCCTGTGGTTTTTTCGCGAAAATATTTCAAATCCTGCGGCAAGTGCCAAGGCAATTGGTTGTTCTTGCCTATTACACCATTACGGGCAGTTGCTACTATTATTGATAACTTCATTTTTTAAATAGCGATAGGCGCAATAATTTTGGGGTGAGGTGCATAACCTTCAAATTCAAAATCACCCAGCTCATAATCAAATATACTTTTTGGTCGCCGTCCGATGCGCAGTGTAGGGAGTTTTCCAGGTTTTCGTGTCAATTGTTCGTAAACAATCTCCGGAGTTATGTGGTTATTGTATAAATGACAATCGCCAAAAGTATGCACGAAATCACCGACGCCCAAATCACATTGCTGTGCAATCATATGCGTCAACAATGCATAACTGGCGATATTAAACGGCACACCTAAAAACAAATCGGCGCTGCGCTGGTACAGCTGACAGGATAATTTTCCTTCAGCAACGTAAAACTGAAATAGTGTATGACAGGCAGCCAGAGCCATTCGTCCTTGTTGCACATTTTCTTGCGGGCTAATCGATTCATCCGGAAGATCTGCCGGATTCCACGCACTGACAATCAATCGCCGGGAAAATGGTTTGGTTTTAATTTGCTCTATGACCTGGGAAATCTGATCGATAGTGGAACCATCGGGACACGCCCAACTGCGCCACTGCTTTCCATAAACCGGCCCCAAGTCACCCTCTTCTGTTGCCCATTCATTCCATATATTACAACCGCGCTCTTTTAACCAGGTGACATCTGTTCTGCCTTGTAAAAACCAAAGCAACTCCACTATCACACTCTTCAAGTGCACAGTTTTGGTAGTAACTAATGGAAAACCTTCATTCAAATCAAAACGTAATTGTCGGCCAAATACCGAACGTGTTCCTGTTCCTGTTCGGTCACCGCGAGTAATACCGTTTTCAACTACATCGCGCATTAAATCCAGATATTGCTGCATGAAAACCCCAAATGAAAAATATTGATTTTATTTTTTTGTTTTAGTAACAGCGTTTGTTTTTGCGGTGATTGGCTTATTGGTATCAATCAGATAACGACGACCGAAAGTGTAAGCATAAATCAGCACACAAACGCCGAATAAAAACATCAAGGCACAAAGTTCCTGTCCACGAGTCAAACCCAAAAACTCATAACCTATATGCTGATCCGGTTCACGATAAAATTCCACAATAAAACGGAAGGACGCGTATAAAACCAAAAACAATCCGCACACAGCGCCGCGAGGCCGAGGCTTGCGTGAAAATAAAAATACAACCACAAATAATAAAAGACCTTCAAGGCAAGCCTGATATAACTGCGATGGGTGACGAATCAAACCTTCTGTATCTTTAGGGAAAATCATCCCCCAGGGAACATCTGTTGCCCGCCCCCAAAGTTCACCGCCAATAAAATTGCCAATGCGCCCAAAAAACAATCCGAGCGGAACCAGAGGCGCAACAAAATCCATTAGTGCTACATAATTTTTTTTCAATTTCATTGAATACAAAAACATCGCAAGCATTACACCCAACAACCCGCCATGAAACGACATTCCGCCTTCCCATATGCGCAAAGCCCATAGAGGATCTTGCTTGAAAGTTTCGAAGTTGTAGAAAAAAACAGAGCCTAACCGCCCGCCGAGAACCACACCAAATGCGCCCCATGTAATCAAATCTTCTACTTGTTGGCGATTGATAATGGCATCAGGCTGTTTCGCCCTTAGTCTTCCCAAATACCACGCCGACACAAAAGCGCAGAGGTACATTATTCCGTACCAATGAACATCCAGTGGGCCTATAGAAAAGGCGACAGGGTCGATTGCGGGATATTGAATCATGAACAAGACCTAATTGTTGCGAGGGGGCGGCAGTTTAGCAGATACACGCTCTGCTAATTCATCTCCTCCGAACCGGAGGGAACCAACAAACGCATGACACCCGCTTCCCGCAGATATTGATTCAGGTAGCGATGGATAGCATCACCATTGGACATACGCATAACTTCAGACAGCAGGGTTTTAGCCTGGGTCATGGTAATGGAACGAATAACTGATTTTACCTTTGGCAGGTTGGTGGCACTCATTGACAAGACATCGTACCCCATTGCCAGCAAGAGTACCGCAGCAGCAGGATCACCTGCCAATTCACCACAGATGCTCACACTGATACCGGCATCATGGGCGGCAAACACTATAGATTGAAGTGCTCGCAAAACAGCCGGGTGAAATGCTTGATACAAATCCGCTACCTGGGCATTGTTTCGATCAACTGCCAACAAATACTGTGTCAGGTCATTACTGCCAACAGACAGGAAACTGACTTTACGGGACAACTCTGCAGCCAGATACACAGCCGCCGGAACCTCTATCATCACCCCGATAGGGGGCATACGAACCTTGTAACCCTCTTCCAGCAATTCTTTATAGACACGATGGATCAATCCTTTTGATGCATCAACTTCCTGGATATTGGTAATCATTGGCAACAGGATTTTTAAATTATCCAAGCCTTCACTGGCCTTGATCATCGCCCGGATTTGCGCCAGAAATATTTCCGGGTGATCCAGTGTCACCCGAATACCACGCCACCCCAGAAAGGGATTGTCTTCTTCTATAGGAAAATAAGGCAACGACTTGTCACCGCCTATATCCAAAGTACGCATTGTGACGCTATGTGGTGCAAAGGCTTCCAGTTGCTCCCGATAAATAGCCCGTTGCTCTTCTTCACTGGGGAAACGTTCGCGCAACAAAAAAGGCACTTCTGTCCGGTAAAGCCCTACACCTTCTGCGCCTCGCTCAAGTGAGCGCAGCACATCAGCCATCAGTCCGGTGTTGACGAACAAAGGCATGCGATGATTGTCACGCGTGGTACAGGGCAAATCCCTCAGGGCTTCAAGCCCTTTCACCATTTCCTGTTCTTCGTGGAAGATATGTTCGTATTGCTTACGCAATTGTTCACTGGGATCAGTGAACACCGCCCCGCGATAACCATCCACGATTGCAGGACGACCATCCAGCTGGGTGTATGGCAAATCCACAGCCCCCATAACCGCCGGAATATCCATGGCGCGAGCCAGAATAGCGACATGCGAATTGCTGGAACCCAGCACAGATACCAAACCCGCCAGTTTTTCTTTGGGGATTTCACCCAACATGGATGCCGTGAGTTCTTCCCCCATCAAAATGGTTTTATCCGGGTAAACACGAATATCCTGGCTGGTTTTTTGAATGTATGCCAAAACCCGACAGCCCAAATCACGCAGATCTGCAGCCCGCTCACGCAAGTAAGCATCCGGCATGGAATTGAAAATACTCTCATGAGCGAGAATTACCTGACTCCAGGAATAAGCAGCATCCATACCGGAACGAATCTTGTCGATAACCTCCGTCCCAAGGGAAGCATCGTCCAGAATTGCAATATAAGCGTCGAACAATGCCTGCTCTTGCAGGTTAATTCTGGATTTGAAACTAACCCCCAACATCTTCATGTCCTGACGAACTGCAGCAAGGGCATCCGTAAACAAAATCACTTCCCGCTCGATATTGGAACAAGGTCTGTTGGGCACCGAACGCAGATCCGCCTGGGGTGCTATGACAACTACTTCACCAATCGCAACACCTGAACAACCTGAAACACCCTTGAATCGGGCCTGTACTGCTTTTTCGCCTGCGGGCACCACCACACCTGTTGCCTCAGCGTGAGCAATCAAACCCGCCAGCTGTGCTGACATAGTCACCAGAAAGGCTTCCTCGCCCTCATCAAATCTGCGCTGCTCTACCTGCTGGACAACCAACACCCCCAGAACTTTTCGGTGATGGATAATCGGCACGCCCAAAAATGAGCTATAGCGTTCCTCACCAGTTTCAGGAAAATATTGATAACTGGGATGTGCTTCGGCTTGATCAAGGTTAATCGGCTCTTCCCTTACCACCACTCGCCCCACCAAACCTTCGCCCGCCGCCAGACGAACAGCTCCGACAGCTGCCGGATTCAAGCCGTCTGTCGCCATCAATACATAATCGCCTCCGGCGTCTCGCAGATATACAGAACACACCTGGGTTTGCATGGCTTCCTTAACGCGCTGGACGATAATCTCCAACGCCGATTTCATATCGCGGGCTGAATTGACTTCCTGAACTATGGATCTGAGGGAACTGAGCATAGGTGTTACTCATTCCCCGTCAATTCAAGTGATGATATGTGCTGGCTATGCACCAAAGACAATTCTTTTAATGCGCGACGATACACATCGCGTTTGAAAGCCACGACTTTACCCAAAGGGTACCAATAGCTGACCCATCGCCATTCGTCGAATTCGGGTTTATCTATTTGATTATTCAAGCGGACACGACTGTCTTCAGACAAGAGTTGCAGCAAAAACCAACGTTGTTTTTGGCCTACACAAAGTGGTTGCGAATTATGACGAACCAATCGTTCGGGCAAGCGGTAGCGGAGCCAACCGCGAGTAGATGCCAACAATTTCACATCATGCGGACGCAAACCAACTTCCTCATGCAACTCACGAAAGAGTGCGTCTTCAGGTGATTCATTATCATTAATACCCCCCTGTGGAAATTGCCATGCATCCTGGCCACCAATGCGTCTGGCCCAGAGCAACTGGCCATGATGATTGGTCAATATGATGCCTACATTCGGGCGAAACCCGTCAGAATCTATCACGTTTAAAATTCCACTCTTCCAGGCTGATTAATGCTGCCCGGGAACAATATTGATTTCAGCGCCTGAATTATCAAGCCGTGAAACACCTGTTTTTCTGCACTATATCAGGCTTGAAAAAGGTGGCAAGCATGAAGCTTGTGAGTGATGCAGGAAATTCAGGGAAAGATTGAGCTGGCAGTCTATGCCCGTTATCCTGCCAGCCTTGATTTCATTTAACAGGATATTACCTTGCGCCTTGCCATTTTTGATTTGGATAACACCCTGATTGCTGGTGACAGCGACCACGCCTGGGGACAATTTCTGGTAGAAAAAAAACTGGTTGATGGCGAAAACTTTCGCCGTGCCAATGACCGTTTTTATGAAGAGTACAAAGCTGGAACACTCAATATTGTCGAATACCTGCAGTTTTCCCTGACCCCGTTAACACATCACAGCATGGAAAAACTGGCTGAATTGCATCAGGAGTTTATGCAGAATTACATTCAACCCATGATGCTGGATAAAGCAAAACAATTGTTGATAGATCATCGCATACAAGGCGATTACCTCTTGATCATCACCGCCACCAATGGTTTCGTCACTCGCCCCATAGCCACCGCATTAGGTGTCGATGACATACTCACCACTGATCCGGAAATTGTTGATGGTCGTTATACCGGTAAATTTATTGGTATTCCCACTTTTCAAAAAGGAAAAGTTATTCGTCTGGATGATTGGTTAAAGGAAAAAAAATTCAATTTAAATGATGCATTCTTCTACAGCGATTCAATTAATGATTTGCCATTATTGGAACAAGTTCCCAATCCGGTAGTGGTAGACCCCGATCCGAAATTACATGCGATTGCGGTTGAACGAGGCTGGAAAATAATTAGCTTGCGCTGAACATTTTTTGATTACATAGAGATAACACCATGCCTGTTAAATTGTGGATGCAACGCATCAGTTTGGCAGCAACATTATTGTTGTTAATTGGCTGCGTATCGTTATTAACAGATTGGGACAGAATTTACGGCCCGGCGTTACCCAAAGAATTTCAACCCGCAGCCAGCAAAACCAACCAGCTTACCTATCAGGATATAAAACCCGTACTTGATCAACGGTGTACGGTTTGTCACGGTTGTTATGACGCACCATGCCAATTGAAACTGGATTCTTATCAAGGATTACTGCGTGGAGCCAGCACAGAAAAAATTTATGATGGCGCGCGCCTTTTGGGAGTAGCCCCTACACGCATGTTTGAAGACGCATTAACGACAAGCGAATGGCGTAACAAAGGTTTTTTTCCTGTGCTGAACGAGCGACGCAATAATGGTATCGCTAATATTGATGCCAGTGTTATGGCTCAAATGCTATTACTAAAACAACAACATCCTTTACCCAATGAAGCCGTCTTGTCCGATCATTTCAATTTTTCATTGAATGCCTCGCATGTTTGTCCATCGATTGAAAAATTTGCCAGCTATAAAAAATCACAACCTTTGTGGGGAATGCCTTATGGATTACCGGCAGTATCGCGCAAGGAACACCAGAATTTAATTAACTGGTTGGCGCAAGGTGCGATATACGGAAAAGAAGAGGTCGTATCAGATGCAGAAAAATCAGCAATCGATCAGTGGGAAAAACTACTCAATCAGGACAATCTGAAATCACAATTAGCGAGCCGCTATATTTATGAGCATTTATTTTTAGCGCAATTATTTTTTGATCATGACAAACAAAAATCCAGTCAGCATAGACATTATTATCGGCTGATTCGGTCCCGCACAGCACCCGGACAAGCTATTGATCGCATTATCAGCTTACGCCCTTATGATGATCCACAAACCAGTCGTGTCTATTATCGTTTATGGCGAGACCCCGCCAGTGTAGTTGCCAAAACGCATATGCCTTATCGCCTTGATGACAAACGCATGGCTGAGTGGAAAAAATTATTTTTTAATGCAAATTATCAAGTCACCTATTTGCCATCCTATGCAATCGAAACTGCATCCAATCCGTTTATTACTTTTGCCCAGATACCCATTGATTCACGCTATAGATTTATGTTGAGCGAAGCCCGTTTTACCATCATGAATTTTATCAAAGGCCCGGTGTGTCGGGGGCAGGTTGCACTGAATGTCATTCAGGATCATTTCTGGGTATTTTTCTTTGATCCGGCAACACAAAACTCACCGGAAAATGAAAAATTTCTAATCGACAATTTAAAACAACTGGATTTACCTGCCGAAGTGGGTAATAGCCTTAGACCTATCAGCAACTGGCAACGCTATGCAGAATTACAAAAAGAATATCTTGCCGCAAAAGCAGCTTTTGTATCTTCACTGGTACAAACAGAAGCACACGCAGGCACAGATATTATTTGGAACGGCGACAATGGCACTAATCCCAACGCAGCACTGACCATATTTCGCCATAGTGATAGTGCCAGTGTTTATCAGGGAATGATCGGTAATCCACCCAAAACTGCATGGGTTATTGGATATCCATTATTGGAGCGCATTTATTATTTGTTGGTCAGCGGATTTGATGTGTACGGAAATGTCACCCATCAATTACTCAGTCGTGTGTATATGGATTTTTTGCGCATTGAAGGCGAAATGAATTTTATTGGGCTATTACCGAAAGATGCGGCCGAAAAAGAAATAACATTCTGGTATCGCGACGCAGAAGATGAACTAAACTCTTATCTAAAAATTTACCTTGAAAATGTGCAACCCAATAAAAATTTTACTTACAGCAGCAACAACCCAAAACTGGAACTATACGAAACTCTTCGTCAACATCTGGGTGCTGCCAGTAAATCCCCTCATCAAATAACTGACAAATCATTGGCGAAAGATGAATATCAACTGATTGAAAAACTACGCCACGCATCAGGGAAATCCATTCAATTTTTTCCACAAACAACCATTATTCGAATCCCCAGATCAGGTTTATTCACTCTGGTTCATAACAACGCCTATAGTAATATTTCACATTTGTTTGGCGAAGAAAAACGACGCATTCCCGATGAAGATTATTTCACTGTTGCTCACGGCATAATTGGCGCATACCCCAACAGTTTTATGCAGGTCAACAAAAAAGATTTGGCTGATTTTGTTACGCAAGTCAGCAATATAACCAACGAAGCAGATTATCAATTGTTGCGTGACCGATACGGTATTCGCCGCAGCAACCCCCGCTTTTGGGAATTCAGCGATCAGGTTCATCACGATTATTATTTGTCTGAACCTGAGGATGCCGCCATTCTGGATTACAACCGCTTGGAAAATCGCTAATGCACGAATAAAAACTTAATTTCGAAGAAAAATTGGACAAGGTGAATTGAACAAAACGGCAACCAATCAAGCCAAATAAATTCGCGCAAATACTGCTTTCAAATAATCCGTTTCAGGAATAGCCGGATGCACCGGGTGATCCGGCCCTTGTCCACCCTGACCAAGAATTTGCACTTGTCGATCGAGGTGTCGCCCAGAGGCGCGCACAATTTCCAACAAGGTATCTTTTGCCAAATGCATTGAGCAAGACGCCGACACCAAAATTCCATCACGCCCTAACAAACGCATGGCCAATTCATTAATATGACGATAGGCAGCTTCACCGGCTTTTTGATCTTTTTTGCGTTTAATAAACGCAGGGGGATCTAACACAATCACATCAAAACGTTCGTCTTCAGCGATTAAATGTTTTAATACATCGATAGCTTTACCCTGAATTCCACTAACGTTTTCCAGATGATTTAATTCCGCATTACGCGCAACACCTTCGAGCGCAGATTCGGAAGCATCGACACAAATCACTTCTGCTGCGCCCGCAGCAGCAGCCTGAATTCCCCAACCACCAATGTAAGAAAACACATCGAGAACACGCTTGCCTTTTACATAGTGTTGCAACTGTGCACGATTGATTCGATGATCGTAAAACCAACCGGTTTTTTGTCCGCCGTGAATCGGTGCGAGAAATCGTGTGTTGTTTTCAATTAATTCGACCCACTCGGGCACTTCACCAAACGCAACTTCGGTATATTCCGGCAAATTCTCCAACACACGCGCACTGTGATCATTATTCAATAAAATACCTTTGGGTTTGATCACTTGCACCAAGGCTTCAATGATTTCATCTTTTACCAATTCCATTCCAGCACTGGCAATTTGCACCACCAAATAATCACCAAAACGATCCACCACCAATCCGGGAAGCAAATCCGAATCGCCATAAATCAATCGATAACAGGGATGCTCAAACACCATCTCACGCAGAGATAAGGATTGTTTGATGCGGTGCACCAATAAAGATTTGTTTAACGGATGCGCAACATCACGATTAATAACACGTGCGCAAATCAAACCATTTGGATTCACCAAGGCAATCGCCAAAGGTTTGCCACTATGACTGGTGACCAATGCCTGCTGACCCATGGTGAAGTTTTTCAAGGGTGATTTGTCGGTATCGACTTCATTACTGTAGATCCACAAATGCCCCATTTTCAAACGGCGATCAGCTTGGGATTTTAAAATCAATTGGGGTAGTGACATGGTGTTTTTACTCGCCGATGAAAAGGCAGCGATTATAAACAGCTACGACCCAAAAAACGCCTTCCGTTTAAGTTGAAGCAGTCAAATAGATAGACTAACCTTAGCGATTGAATTGGCACTCTGATTGAGAGCCACTTCTCACTTGACTAATCAACACCGGTCATTGGTGTTTCAACCCAGGACGAATCATGCGTACATCATATTTTATTCAGACCACAATGCTTTCATTAGTGTGTTTTTTGACTGCTTGTGGTGGCGATAAGCCCACTACCGACACTGGTACATCCAGCTCTAATGGCAACACAACTACAAGCTCCAGCACCGCGGCAGCAACTACCGCAGCCAAAATAGGTTCAGGCTCCGGAACAGGATTCAGTGAAGGTGTGATCAATGTGGGCATAGGCACCACCACCCTGTCTGCCGGCGGAACAACAGAATTAACAGTCAACCTTGTGACATCAGACAACACTCTGGCAAGCAACTCCCTTACCGTTACATTTAATTCTCCTTGTTACGCCACCGGGGATGCCATATTCAAATCCGGATCATCTATCACAAATAAGGCATCATCCACCGAAGGAGAAGCCGTCATAACCTATCAGGCAAACGGTTGTGTTGGCGATGATTTAGTTACAGCTTCTGTAGCTATAAGTGGAGTTTCAAAAACAGCTACGGCTACGATAGATGTGGCGCAAGACACAGTCACTGCTATCGAAACCATCAGTGTTGTGCCCGCCACAATTAGCCTAAAAGGAACCGGCGGCAAAGAAACATCTACAGTCACTTTTCGCGTGACAGGCTCAACCGGAAGCCCGGTGAAAAACACAACCGTTGACTTCTCATTGAACTCAACCGCTGGTGGCCTCGCTCTGGCGAGCGCATCTGGTGTAACAGATTCCAAAGGTGAGGTTTCAGCCACTGTGCAGTCGGGATCTATCCCAACCAATGTGAATGTCACCGCAACAGCCAGAGGTTTTACAGTTTCAACCCAATCAAACGATCTTGTTGTATCAACTGGAATTCCTGATCAAAACAGTATTTCGTTGTCAGTAAGCACTTACAACCCTGCCTCATGGGAAACTGATGGCGTTGAGATTGACGTTACAATACTGCTTGCCGATGCATTCAATAACTTCGTTCCGGATAATACAGCTGTTTATTTCACCGCAAGTGGCGGCGCAATCGACTCCAACTGCAAAACTGAAGGGGGCTCATGCAGTGTTAAATGGCGTAGCCAGGAGTTTCGTCCATCAAATGGCCGAGTGAAAATCCGGGCAACCACAGAAGGAAATGAAAGCTTTACCGATGTGAATGGTAATGGCTACTACGATTCAGGTGTGGATATATTCAGAAACACAGGTAATTGCACCTACAACGTGCCGACCACTTGTGACGATCTGGTTGAAGCTTATCTCGACAAAAATAGTAACAACCAACGCGACAATGACGATGAGTTTGTTGACTACAACAATAACTCCGCCTTTGATACAAATAACGGAATTTACAATGGTGTTCTTTGTAAAACAGAAGGGGCTGGCTGTACAAAAACCGGCGTAACCATACGCGATGATGCCACTATTGTTATGTCGAGCATTTATCCTCAGTTGATAGGGGGCATGCTCCCGGGTCAACCAAGTAATGTGATTGTTGGAGCAGGGGAATCAAAGCCATATACCATCACTTTAGCTGACAGTTTGGGTAACTCTATGCCTGCGGGCACCAAAATTACCATTACTTCAGATACCAATGGTACTGTCACTCATAACTTCCCGACCTCCGGCGTCGTTGCAACAACAATAGACCCTGTGTCATTTACAGTGACAGTCAAAGGGCATGCATCTGAACCAACAACTGGAAGCTTTTACATCAACGTCACTGCTGGTGGCATCACTACATCAACTGCTGCCACGACCATAAGTAGCAACTAGACCTCAAAAACCCTGGCTCAATTGAGCCGGGGTTTTATTTGAAAAGAGTTACATACCCCTCTTTATACCCCGGATACAAAAATTCAAAACCGGTTTTTTTCAAACGCTGATTGCATATTTTTTTATTGCTGCGTTCTGATTTCTCGTCGCTTGTCGCAGTATTTTCAATTCCCAATTGTTGCGCAATCCAGATTTGAATTTCGTTCATAGGGACAGGTGTGTCATCACTGGCGAGATATAAATTTTCTATCGATTGTATTTTTTGTTTTTCAATGAGATGCGCCAATACACGAGCGCAATCATCAGCGTGTAAACGATTGGTAAATCCCATTGAAGAGGAAATTTTTCCGCTTTTGACTTGATTGATTAATCGTTCACGGCCAGGTCCATAAATACCACTGAATCTGACAATACACACAGGCAAGCCCGAATTACGCAAACTGTTTTCCGCTTCCAGCAACCGCTTTCCTGAAAAGCTATCTGGTTCAGTGATGGAGTTTTCATCCACCCATGAACCATCATCTTGCGCATACACGCTGGTACTGGATACAAACAAAATCAACCGTGGCTTTTGATTTAACAATCGCAAATTTTCAAGCAATATCCTGGTGATTTGTACATAAGCTTTTCTATAGCCTTCATCACTACGCTCATCCGGTGTCATGCTGATCAGGATCACATCCGGGATTGTTTCAGAGAGAAGACGATTCATTAAAGAAACATTATTGAGATCGGCATTCATCCATCTGAAATGAGGTAACTCATGTGGCGGCATACTGCTACGACGCACACCCACAATTAAGTAAGTATCAACAGGCAATTCATTCGCCAATCGCATACCAATATCACCGCAACCTAATATGAGTAATTTTTCTTGAGCAGTTTGAAACATTTGCTTATTCTTCCTATTCTAATAGCGCTAAGCTATTTATTAATATGAAATCATAGGTAATGCATTATGACACTGACCGAATTGCGCTACATAGTCACCCTGGCACAAGAACAACACTTTGGCAGGGCTGCTGATCGCTGTTATGTCAGTCAACCTACACTGAGCATTGCTGTTAAAAAACTGGAAGATGAATTGGGTGTTGCCCTGTTCGAACGCACCAAATCACGCGTACAGCCTACACCGCTTGGTGAACAAATTATTGCGCAGGCCAATTTGGTACTGGAACAAACTGCAGCGATAAAAGATTTGGCAGATGCCGGCAAAGACCAACTCAGCAGCCCGCTTTCTGTAGGCGCCATATTTACTGTAGGCCCTTATCTTCTGCCCAAATTTATTCCTCACTTGCAACAATTGGCGCAACGTATGCCGCTCTATGTTGAAGAGGGCTACACCCACAATTTACGAAAAAAATTACGCAACGGCGAGTTGGACGTGATTATTATCGCCTTGCCCTTTTCTGAACCCGATGTTGTCACGCAAACATTATTTGAAGAGCCTTTTGTTGTACTTATGCCAAAAAATCATCCACTGGCAACACAAAAAAAAGTGCAAGCATCTGAACTGAGCGACCAAAAAATGTTGTTGCTGGGTGAAGGACATTGTTTCCGCGATCAGGTACTGACGACCTGCCCGAATTTACAACCACACAATGATGAATCCAGCCAAATTAAAACCGTTGCCGAAGGCAGCTCGTTAGAGACATTACGACATATGGTGGCGTCGGGACTGGGCATCACCATTTTGCCCTTGTCTGCCGCCGAAAGTTCTTTATACACACAAGACATTTTAGTCACACGACCATTTGAAGATCCTGCGCCCAGCAGAACTATTGCGCTGGCATGGCGTGCCAGTTTTCCACGGCATAAAGCAATTGACGCTTTGCGAAAAGCCATTCAACAATCGCGTCAAAAATAATTTATTTTTGTGGCGTAGGTTGGAAGAGCGCAGCGACTTCCGACAAATTATTTCGATTCGGAATCAAATGTTGGAAGTCGCTTCGC
>CAMLML010000070.1 GCA_946481095.1 uncultured Cellvibrio sp. | reverse complement strand
GGTTCCATATCGAGGCTGCCATCCTCTGCCAACAAGGCATAAAGACCAGACTCTTCATGTTGCAACATGACGTGGGGTGTCGCGAACAAGGGGCGGCGTACAAACCACACTCGCCAGCCAAAAAATTCCAAACTGGCCAGAGATGTTTGCTGCTCTTTTGAGAGCAATTTGCTCAAGTCTTCGGGAACAGCATTTTCTTTTTGTCGATTAACCAATTTGCGTCCGGATGGTCTGGCAGGCGGGGTGTTTGCGAGAATGGACAAGCGTTCTGCCAGGCTAAGTGCGTCTGCAGGCTTACCGGAGTTCTTTGAATTATTCGATGCTGTCATGTGAGCCCCATTGTTGATATAAATTATTATTAGTGACACAAGTCTCATTAATAATGAGACTTGTGTCTCATTTTTGTACAGTTTTCAATAAATAGAAAGCTCGCCAACTTTATTGGTTGGGTTTGTTTGATTTAAAAAATTTATATTGGCGCATAAAGTTGACCCGGTTGTTTGGAGGATCTTTAACAAAAAAGCCGATCTTATTTTTCTCGATCGGCTTTTTGATTTAACAGATTTTGTGAGGCTGGTTGGATGTGATAATCCCGGTGTGGTGACCAACCTGCAACCGTAATCAAACGGAAGTTCGGCTAATCGCGACGCATGGGAAAATCGGGCTCCATATCAACGTTGCCATCTTCTGTCAGTAGCGCATAAACCCCTGACGCTTCGTGTTGAATCATAATTTTGGGTTTGCCGAACAGAGGGCGGCGCACAAACCATACTCGCCAGCCAAAAATCTCCAAAAGATTCAGTGATGATTGCTGCTCTTTGGTGAGTAATCTGCTTAGATATTTGGGGATCGCATTCTCTTTTTGCCGGCTCACAAACTGATGCCCTGAAGAACTTGTCAGCTTGTGCATCCGGGACCATCGATCAGTCAAGTTGGATAATTGGTCTGAAGGCTTATTGGAATTATTAGACTCTGTCATGTGACCCCGTTGCTGGCGCAAGAATGTTTGTCTGTGACTTAATTCACAATAAAAATGTGAATTAAGTCACATTCTCGTATGAATTAGAGTAAATGGAAAGTTTGCCAACACTATTGGTCGATTCTGCTTGATTTAAATATTTTATATTGGCGCATAAAGTTGAATAAGTTTTCGCTATAACCGGTTACATGCTCATTCTGATTGCTGACGACGGAATTGGCTCAGGCCTGTTTTAATCCAATTCAACAAGTCATCCGGGAACAGAGGCTTGGAAACGAAGTAGCCCTGTACTTGATCCACGCCCAATTCGAGCAATATCTTGAAATCTTCTTCTGTTTCTACCCCTTCAGCGACGGTTGAAAGATTTAAATTTCTGGCAAGACTGATGGTGCTGGCCAAAATAGTGCGTTGTTGAGGTCGGGTAGCAACACGATCTACCAGTGATCGATCAATTTTTAATTCTGTGGCAGGCACGCGCGATAATTGTTGTGCGTTGGCGAAGCCGGTACCGTAATCATCTATTGCAATACGAAATCCTTTTAAACGCAAACGTGCGAGGGTACGAATTGCGCTGGCCAATTCTCCCAACAATGCGTTTTCAGTAATTTCCAAAATAATTTCACTGGTGGGCACATCATATTGTTCAGCCAGTTTGCAAATCCAATCAACCATTTCAGCGTCAGCCAAAGACAAAGGCGATAAATTAAAAGCCAGATGAAAACGCAAACCCTGTTGTTGCCAAAGTTTTTTCTGATGCAGCGCCTGTTCCAATAAATGACGGGTTAATAAATCGATCATTCCATGACGTTCTGCCAACTGAATAAACGATACCGGCGAAATCATACCCTTGGTGGGATGTGGCCAACGAGCCAGGGCTTCCACACCGCGTAAAATAAATCCCTGCAAAGTTACCTTGGGTTGAAAGGCCAGCGTTAATTGATTGTTCGCCAATGCCTGGCCCAACTCCACTGCAGTGACTTCAGCACCACTATTTTTTTTCGGAGCAGCGGCTTCTTTTTCGTCTTGAATAAAACGCAACAAACTGCATTCGAGTGCATCCAGTAATAATGGTTTTTGAAAAGTACCCAACACATTCAAACCATCAGCCTCAGCCATAGTACCGACACTGGAAATTAAAATAGGATCTTTGGCACTGAGAATAATGACACTGCTATTTATTTTTTTTTGCGCAATTGAACGAATTAATTCAACGCCATCCATGATCGGCATTTCCAAATCAATCACTATTACATTGACTTTTTTCTTATCAAGAAATTGTAATGCATCCACACCATTGGCTGCGTCAAATAAAGATTCCACACCCAGTTCATGACACAAGGCTTTGGTGTATTCACGCTGTGTGAGGCTGTCATCGGTTACCAGTATGCTTATTTTTGAAATTGAAGTCATAACTTGCCTCCCAGCACAATCGAAATTTGTGAGAGAGGCATAACTTCTTTTGCTGCCCCCAATTGAATGGCCTCTTTTGGCATGCCAAATACCACACAGGATTGTTCATCCTGCGCTATGGTTCTGCAGCCCGCTTGCCGCATTTCCAACAATCCCCGCGCACCATCATCCCCCATACCCGTCATGATAATGCCCATAGCATTTTGACCTGCAGCACGCGCAGCTGAACGAAATAACACATCAACCGAAGGACAATGGCGATTGACACTCGGGCCACGAAATACTTTTGCAATATATTGCGCGCCCGAACGCTGCACTTCGAGATGATGCCCTCCCGGTGCAATCAATACTCGTCCGGAAATTAAACGATCACCGGATTCGGCTTCTTTTACCTCGACATCACACAAACTGTTTAAGCGGCTGGCAAATGCAGCAGTAAATTTTTCTGGCATATGTTGCACCACCGCAATGCCAGGGCAAGTACGTGGTGTTTTACTTAAAATTTCTTCCAACGCTTGCGTACCACCAGTTGATGTACCAATCACAATAATACTGTCAGTAGTACTGGTCATAGCCACCAAATCAACCGCTGAATTTTTTACGTTGACCAGTGAGTTTTTAGTCTCTGTTTTCTTCGCGCGCCCCAAATGCGCGCCTGCTGCTGCACGAACGGTTTGCCAAATTAAATGTTTGGCCTCCAGTAAAAAATCTTTCACGCCTAATTGAGGCTTGGTGATTATATCAATTGCACCGGCAGCCAATGCTTGCAGGGTTAATTCAGCGCCTTTTTCAGCAAGTGATGAACAAATAATGACTGGTGTTGGCTGTTCATTCATTAATTGACGCAAAAATGTCAGCCCATCCATGCGTGGCATTTCAATATCCAGCACCACCACATCTGGCCATTTTTTTTGCATTTGTGTTTGCGCAAATATTGGGTCTGATGCTGTTGCATAGACATTTATATCAGGCGCTTCGTTTAATACGCTGGTCAATACCTGACGCACTACGGCTGAATCATCCACTATCAGAACATTAATTGTCATAATCTACTCAACTCAGTCACACTGATTCATGACATAGTGTTTCATCTGTATTTCGCCTGTGGGCACAATTAACATCAGCGAACGCGAAATACTTCCACCAACATCCGTTTTTATCGACTGCAGATTTTCTTGTTGAAGCCAGCGCTTTGCATAAGCAATATTTTCGGCACCTATAGACGGCAAATTTGATGTTGGAAACATATCACCACCACCAAAAAGTCCTATCTGATAATCTTGCATCTTGCCGTAATAAATCATGGTTTTTTTCATTTCTTTTAGCACCAGGCTGGCATAGCGAAAATCATTTTTTATTTCCCGCGAAATTTTTAAATGCGCGGCTGATGGTCGCGATAATAAATAATGGCACATACCACCAATTCGTAATGACGGATGCCAAACAGTGATAGCGACACAAGAACCTAAAATCGTATGCAGCTTCGCGAAATCATCACCAAAATACCAATCACCTGGATGAATGGTCATTAAAGGTTTTTTATAGGCTTGCATAGTTAACTATCTGCCAATCGATAAATAGCTGGTTTAATCGGCACAAATCGCGAGCTCAATCCATGCAAGCTTTCGGAATGACCTACAAATAAAATTCCGCCAGGGTGTAGCACATCCGCAATTCGTTCAAGAATTTTGGTTTTGTTGTCATTCTCAAAATAGATCAACACGTTACGCAAAAAAACCAAATGAAATTTTCCAATATCCGGAAATTTTTCATGCAGATTCAAAGTAAAAAAATTCACTGCTTGTCTGATTTCTGCATTGACACGAACATAACCTGTTTGGGCATTAATACCTTTGCGACAAAAACGGCGCAAATAGGTCTCGGGTATATGTTGAACACGTATCTCGGGGTAAACGCCCCGTTTGGCTTGCTCGATAACCGATGAATTGACATCTGAACATAACAGTTCCCAATCCGATTGACACGCATCCTTTAACAACATGGCGATGCTATAGGGTTCTTCGCCTGTCGATGCAGCCGCACTCCAAACACGAAAGTTTTTTCCAGGGCCAAACCTTGGCAAAATTGCTTCGCGCATATAATCAAAATGTTTTTGCTCGCGAAAAAAATAAGTTTCATTGGTAGTAATTAACTCCAGTGCCTTGCTTAATTCCTGTTTACCCGACGGGCTAAGAATCAATTGATAATAATCACTGAAACGATTTAATCCACAAGCCTGCAATCGCTTCCACAAGCGATTGCTTAATAGTGCTTTTTTTTGTGCCGGTAAAAAAATTCCCAATTTTTCTTCAATCAGTTTTTGGAAAAGTTGGAATTCTTTATCACTGGGTACCAGAACTGCATTATCCATGACAGTTACCTAACTGAATCTAACGAAGTCCTTATCCAAATCATCATCGGTTAAGGTATTCTCTTTTGCGACGTTTCTCGTCTGACGTTTTGTCGGCGCAGGGTTCAAGTTTCGACTGGATCTTGTATGTCGATTATCCTCCTGCGACAAAACGAAATAGCTAATTGATTCTTGCAGACGCAGCGCTTGCGAACTTAATTCTTCCGAAGTAGAGCTTAATTCTTCTGCAGCAGCCGCGTTTTGTTGCATGGTTTGACTCACTTGCCCTATAGCCGCATTGATTTGATTCACACCTGCTGTCTGTTCAGATGACGCTGCCGAAATTTCCTGCACCAGATCCGCCGTTTTGCGAATACTGGGCACCATTTCCTGTAATAATTTTCCGGCGTTATCCGCTTTGTTCACAGTTTCACTGGCCAGCGAACCGATTTCCTGCGCCGCAATTTGACTGCGCTCTGCCAATTTGCGCACTTCGGATGCCACCACCGCAAAACCACGACCGTGTTCACCTGCACGACCCGCTTCAATCGCAGCGTTCAATGCGAGCAAATTGGTTTGATAAGCAATGTCATCAATCACGCTGATGCGATCCGCAATTTTTTGCATGGCTTCAACTGTACTGGCAACCGCAGTACCACCGGTTGCAGCATCTGCTGCGGCTTTTTGGGCCATGCCATCAGTTACACTGGCGTTTTCATTATTTTGCATAATCGATGCAGACATTTCTTCCATTGACGCGGAAGTTTCCTCCACACTGGCAGCTTGAACCGATGCCCCTTTTGCCAGAGATTGCGCGGTTGCATTCACTTCCTCTGATGCCGATGCCAGTGCATCTGCCGAGCTGCGCACTTCGCCTAAAATTTGCGACAGTGTTTGTGACATTTCACGAATCGATGCCAGCATGCTGGTGGAATCACCGGTTTTGACTTTGACTTCCTGACTTAAATCACCCTTGGCAATTCGCGACACAACCGCCGCCGCATAATCCGGCTCGCCGCCAAGTTGTTTTAACAAATTGCGGGTGATGAAAAATCCGATGATGGCAATAGAGGCCAGGGTAATACTGGCGATAACAATTGAAATTAATGCAGCGAAATCTTTAGTTTTCAATGCATGATTTTTGGCATTATTCGCAATCTCAATCTTGTAGACATCGTGGTTTTCTATTGCCGCCGAAGCAGCCATGGCGTCAGGGGTAGCCAACTCCATTAAATCGCGCGCTTCTTCTAATTGATTTTTTTCCGAAACAGCAATAATTGCAGGTATGTGCTTCACATATTTTTCGAATGCCTCAATATCGATTTTAAGTAAGTCTCTGTCTTTTTCATCAGATAAAAACTTTTCATAATCTTTAAATCCTTCTCTGACTTTGGCAATTGCTGCATTCATGCTTTCTTCCAGTTTCTTTGACTGTGAAGTATCTGTGTTTAATACGTGGCGATTGAGGCGAATTCGTGTGCGATAGATGTTGTTCTGAATAAGTGACAACAAGTTCATACTGGGTATGACATCCTCATTGCTGTAATTCGTCTGCTCAAACACTTTATTGATTTGCATCTGTGCAGCAGCAGCCAGTATGATTATACCAATCAGACCTGCACTAACTAAAAGCATCATTTTCTTTGCGACTGTCATGACTCTCTCCTTCAACACGGGCGAATGACCCGATTGATATTAATTAAATTGCACAAATTTCTTGTCTATATCATCGTCGTTTGATGGCAAAGACTTTTTAGCTTGGGATTTGGATGTCGATGATTTCCCGGAATAACTGACTTGTCGTGATTCCCTGGAAAATAATTTGAAATAGGTCATGGATTCTTGCAAACGAATTGCTTGCGTACTCATCTCTTCCGAAGTCGAACTTAATTCTTCCGAAGCAGCCGCATTTTGCTGCAAGGTTTGATTGACTTGCGCAATAGCGCCATTGATTTGTGACACACCGGAATTTTGTTCGTTGGAAGCCGCTGCAATTTCTTGCACCAGATCAGCTGTTTTGCGAATAGCGGGCACCATTTCATTCAACATTTTACCGGCGCCCTCAGCTCGCTTGACGGTGTCAACAGCGAGCGTACCTATTTCCTGCGCAGCAACCTGGCTGCGCTCTGCCAATTTACGTACTTCGGATGCCACCACCGCAAAACCGCGACCGTGTTCACCTGCACGTCCCGCTTCAATTGCCGCATTCAGTGCGAGCAAATTGGTTTGATAGGCTATGTCATCAATTACACTGATGCGCTCCGCAATTTTTTGCATGGCTTCTATAGTACTCATCATGGCGTGGCCACCTGTGGCCGCATCCTGCGATGCTTTTTGGGCCATAGCATCGGTGACTTTTGCGTTTTCAGTATTTTGCGCAATAGAGGCTGACATTTCTTCCATGGATGCCGAGGTCTCTTCAACACTGGCCGCTTGCACTGATGCGCCTTTTGCAAGGGATTGTGCAGTGGCATTGACTTCTTCTGCTGCTGATGAAAGTGCATCGGCCGAACTGGATACATCACCGATAATATCGGCCAATCGTTTACGCATATTAGCGACACTAGCCAATAATGAATTTTGGTCGCCGGGTTTGAGTTGAATATCGATATTCAAATAACCATCTGCAACTTGTGACACTACATGGGCAGTGTAGGCAGGTTCACCCCCGAGAGTTTTAAATAAATCGCGAAAAATAATCGTCATCACACCTATGATGATCAGCGAAGAGAGCACACAAATAATCATCAGCAATTGAATCGTGTCACCATAAAGTTTTTCTGTTTTTTTATCCGATTCAACCAAATACTCTTCAAAGGCCGCTGAAGTCACGTTAGCCAGTTCTTCCATTTGTTTACTGGTTTCGCGATCCATTCCACTCACCAGTTTGTCAACTGCCTTGCCGGTATTGGCATCCGCCTGATTAAAATTTTTTAATGCTTCACGATAATTTTTCCCCAGCTGATTATGTTCTTTGAGCAAGGTTTCACTGGCTGCCGTATCCAGCGCTTGTTCTTTTTGCAATTCCAATGCTTTTTGCAAATGCGCTTGCACGCTGGCTTCGGATTTTGCAAATCCTTCTGAATAACGAACAAACTGTTCAGGATTATTGCCACGAATTAAAATATTTTTCCATTCCTGTACCTGGGTTTTAAATTCAACGGCAGCTGCCTGGACTTCATCCAGTATGTTGGATCTTTTCAAGACTTGGGTATTAGTGTCATCAACAATCGCACTGAATTGTCGCAACTGCATATAGGCGGATAATCCAAGCACTGATAGCCCCAATACAATCAAACCACTCAAAAGCAATATTTTGGACTTCAAGGTCATATTTTTTAACATGGTTATTCTCCGGGGAAACTTATTGCAGTTCGGCTTCAACCAAATGCGCCAACTCACGAATTGATAAAGTATTGTTGGCATCCAGCAGTACAACAAATTCATCATCTCGCTTGGCGATTCCCTGAATAAATTCCGCACGAATATTCGCACCAAATGAAGGTGCGTCTTCAATATTGTCTTCATCCATTTCGATCACTTCACTCACCGCATCCGCCAACAAGCCCAATACATGATTTTGTTCGTTGTTGTTGAGTTCAACCACTATGATGCAAGTGCGTTTTTGTACTTCTATTGGTTTGCGGCCCAATCTCACTGCCAAATCAATCACTGGCACTACTTCACCGCGTAGATTAATGACGCCGCGCAAAAAACTCGGCATTAAAGGCACTTCGGTAATGCCGCTGTATTCAATAATTTCACGCGTTTGTGAAAGCTCCAAACCATAATGTTCGTGACCAATACGAAAAGTTAGATATTGTTTGGTCATCTCCGCGGCGTGATGTTTTTTTTGTTTACTGGCCTGATTCATGATGCATGCTCCTGAATATTCAATGATGAGGCGTTGCGCAGATGCTCTCGATTGATGGCAAAACCAATTAGTTGTGGTATGTCGAGAATCAGTGCTACCGCGCCAGTGCCCAACAAGCTTGAACCGCCTATACCCTTGAGCGCTTGAAATATTGGACCCATAGGTTTTACGACTGTTTGTATTTCGCCGTGCAATTCATCCACCACTATGCCTGCACGCTTTTCGCCAAACTGCACCACTACAATTTTTTCACGCGATTTTTCGGTGGCTTGCAAAGAAAAAATATCGCGCAAACGAATATAAGGAACCTGGTCACCACGCAAATTAACGCAATTTTGTCCTTGCACATGTGGCAGCGAATTGAGATCAACACATTCGAGAATGGTATTTTGTGGAACGATAAAATCGATTTGACCAGCAGTGACATGAAAGCCATCGATAATCGCCAGCGTCAGTGGCAAGCGAATACTGAACGAGGTACCAACACCCACTTCACTCTCAATTTCAATACCACCTTGCAACTCTTCGATATTGCGGCGCACCACATCCATGCCCACACCGCGGCCGGACAAATTCGTGACTTGTTCTGCGGTAGATAAACCCGGATGAAAAATCAGTTGGAAAATTTCCTGATCGGTGTAGTGCTGGTTTTCATCGATAATACCGTTGTTGATCGCTTTTTTGCGAATTTTTTCAACATGCAAACCACCTCCATCGTCATGAATACCAATCACTATATTGCCTGCATCATGGCGCGCCGTAAGTTTGATGGTGCCTGCATCCGGTTTACCACGACTGCGACGTAATTCCACAGCTTCAATTCCATGATCCATCGCATTGCGCACAATATGCATCAGCGGATCATTTAATTTTTCCACCATGGATCTATCCAGTTCAGTTTCTGCACCTTCAATTTCCAACTCAATTTCTTTATTCAAAGATTTGGCCGTATCGCGCACCACGCGTTTAAATTTTTGGAAAGTATCGCCAATAGGTACCATGCGTAACGTTAGCGCCGCATCGCGAATTGATTCCGTAAAATTACCCATTGAGGTGACAGCTTCCATCAACGTCGTGTTACCCGTTTTTGATGCCAGCAAATCCACTCGCTGACGATTGATAACCAACTCGCCAATCAAATTAATTTATCAAGCCGATCTGCATCTACACGGATAAAGCGATTTTCCGGACTATTTTTCTTTTCGATAATTTTTTTCTGTTTATCCAGCGCAGCATGGATAATTTCCGGTGCAACATCCTGCTCTTCTATCAATATGTCACCCAGCATACCAACAGCACCTGATGCTTTTGCCTGATTTTTTTGCGTGGCCAGTGCGGATTCAAGTTCCTGATAACTGATGACATGGCTTTTCACCAATATTTCACCCAATCGCTGTGTATGTTCCGGGACAGTATTAATCAGCTGGGTATAAGCCTGAATGTTATTACGCGGGGGAATAATATTGATATCCGAGTCTTCACGTACAAACATGAAAGCATCTTCAATTTGTTGTTGGGTGGCGTTGCTTATCAGGGTTAATTCAAAACCCAAATACAATTGTTCCGCATCAAAATTTTGTAAATCCGGTAAATCATCTGTAATAGTGGTAATTTGGCTGATCTCACCCAAGGTGCATAAAAAACGCAAAATAGATAAAGGTTCCATTCCATTGCGCAACAGATCGGGGCCAAATTTCATCGAGATATACCAGGATTCCTGATCATTTTTTTTCTGATCTTTCTGTTCCGGAATAGCGGATGTGGCGGTAGTTTTTGTTTGTGCAGGTGGCTCAAGCCAGGGAATTAATGAATCCAGCAAGTCTTTACCTGCTGCCAGGCATTGCGCATCATTAATGCGATTATGCATGGCATTTTCAACCAACTGCGCAATATGATCTCGACAAGGCAAGAGAATGCTGAGTAGATCTGAACGGATATCAATTTTTCCATCGCGGGCACGATCCAGTAAATTTTCAACCGTATGCGTAAAACTGACTATGTCATCCAAACCAAATAACCCGGCAGAGCCTTTGATGGTATGAGCAGCACGAAATATTTCATTAATCGTTTCCGGATCATTGTCACCGTCATCCAATCGTAACAGAGCCGCTTCCATTGAATTCAGCAGATCATTGGCTTCAGCAAAAAATGTTTGCAACGCAGCATCAAGATTCATAATGGATTCCTTTAACGGACAAATTGATTATTAAGATTCAATGCTGTTAATACCGACTCAACAGATTCGTTACTTTTGGAAATAAACAATGATTTATTGGCACTGGCAAAAAATTTTCTGGCGAAAAGCAGTAACTGCACGCCTGCTGTATCTATTTCTGTTATGCGATGTAAATCAAGTGCAATGCTATTGGTCAATTTTTCATGATCGATGAAAAATTCCTGTTTTGCCTGATTGACGTTATATATAGTCAATTCACCTTCAAGTATGAATGTAGAAACTTCCTTGATTTTTTTACGTTCGATTTTCATGGCAGATACCTAGGCAATCAACATGGAAACTGCTTGTAACATCTGTTCCGGACGAAAAGGTTTTACAATCCAGGCTTTGGCGCCAGCTGCTTGACCTTCACGTTTTTTTTCATCCGCACCTTCCGTCGTTAACATAATTACCGGTGTAAATTTGTAATTGGGTTTTTGTTTCATTTCTTTTAAAAAACTGATGCCATCCATGTTCGGCATATTGACATCTGAAATTACCAGATTAATTTTTTGACCATCCAGTTTATTGAGTGCATCCCTGCCATCACTGGCTTCAACCACTGTATATCCTGCACCGCGTAACGCCAGGCCCACGACTTGCCGCACACTGGCGGAGTCATCCACAACTAAAATAATTTTCGACATCGACAACTCCTAGAAAAAAGTAATCTGGGATTCTCCCGGTTTTTTAATATTGGCTACACCGGTATGGACATCTACCTGCTCCAATGTGGTGTAGGTTTTTTGAATTGCATTCAGCCATTGTTGTATGTTCACCGGATCAACCGCTTCACCATTTTCCAAGCGTTTTTCCTGATCGCTGATAACACTCACCAGTTTTTGCATATCATTCGTTACGTGGTTGAGAATCTGGCTAACCCTGTCCTGAAATTGCAAATTCACCAGCACCTCTTCTACGCTGTATTGCACGGCTGAACTTTCTTCTTCCAATACATGCGCCGATTGCAAAATGTTTTCACCCGAGTGACGAAACTGATCCAGCACCTGTGAGATGGAACCTTCGGATTGCAGCAAGCGATTACTGTCTTGCGACGCATAATCAAGAGTGCGATCAAGAGTGGTTTGCAAAGCGGAATTCACTTGTTCAATACGTTTACCAATACGTGCTCCGGTTTCTCCGGATCGGGTAGATAAAGTACGCACTTCATCCGCCACTACCGCAAAACCACGTCCATATTCACCTGCTCGCGCTGCTTCAATTGCCGCGTTCAGTGCCAACAAATTGGTTTGTGATGCTATGCCCGCAACTTCAGCACTCATACCACTGAGCTCATCGGTTATTTTTGACAAGCCTGAAATTTCATTCAGCATTTCATCGCGCTGCTGCATTGCAGCACGCAAAGTGTGGGTAATTTGATTTAGTTCTGTGTTGGCAAATTGAATTACACCGCCCAGGCCCGTATCACCTTTCATGCTATTGGCGGTTGAGCGCGAACTGCTAACGGCAGCTTGCAAGCGTTGATGAATATCTGAAAAACGTCCAACCAGTTCGTTGATACTGGTTTCCAATTGATGCTGCGCCAATTCTGTCTGACGCCTCCAAAGTGGCAATATTTCTTTAAATAATTGTTGGTAATTTTCAACCAATTTTTTACGCACTTCCTGTTGTGGTTGGATTTCCTGTAGTTTTTGTAATGACAGCTGAAGACTATTCAGAGTTTGTCTGTTGGCAATAATGCGCAAACCTAAAAAAATTCCCGTTGCAATTAAAAGCGCCATCAATAACAACCGGCTAATCAATGAAATAGAAGTGTTACTAATAAATAATATCGCTACAATTTCAATAAGGCATATGGATGCAACCGAAAGCCAATCAAATGAGTAGGGTGACGCATAAGAATTAGATCTGGAAGAATTCTGATCCGAATATCCAGTGCTCATTAAAGGTGCCCTTGTTGTTATTGCAGGAAGGATTTATGTAAAAAGTTTCACTTCATATATGAAAGTTCTCTAGGTATAGACCGGGTTCAAAGATGTGTCAAAAGTCACACCTGTCGCAAATTTCATCGGGTTTTTGAGTTTTGGATGGAATGTAAAAATGAATTTTTAGTCGGAAAAATAATGGCTTCAACGATGAGTAAGTAATTATTTCTTTTGGGTTGTAAAACGAAAATCCAAAAAGCATTTTTTGAGTATGGCAATTTATTTAACAATATTTATGCGCGTAGATAGTCTGCCAATCGTTAATCCTGTTGCCCAAAACTGAAACAAACCATCTTGGCTTTTTGCCGCTGCCATTAAAAATCAAGTCTTCCATTTTACTTTATGCAGCTGTAGGCTAGATTGAATGTAAGTCCCAACCACAAAAACGGAGAAAAACCATGAGTAAAAGCCAAGACAGTAAAAAAGAGACTAAAAAAGCACCGGCCAAAACAGCCAAAGAAAAACAAGCACTGAAAAAAGCCAAGAAAGCCGAAAATGCACGAAAAGAGTTTTAAAAATTTTACATCCGGCTTTTAAGATTACCCCTCCTTGATGCAGTAACCTGATTAATGTTGCTGCATCGTTCACGGAGCAGGTTGTTATTGCCTGTTCTGTCTTCAAATTAAATCCGCATTAAACCCAAAAATATGACTTGGGTTCACCTTAAATTCAGCGTAAAAGATTATTCTTGAAAACCCCGTAATTTGTTGTATGGAGAATTGCCATGGCACGCATCACGCCAATATTGCTGATTATTTTTTCACTCAACCTGTTTACTGCTTGTAGTCCTGATACTGAACCTGGTTCCAAGACCGTAACCCCGGATACGAACTTGAACGAAACATCGCCCGACGAAAATGAGAACTTCCCTGAAGATAATCCGCCTGAAACTGATGACAACTGCGGCAGCTTGAAACCCCTGCTGAAACTCTTACCACAAGCAAAGGAAATGGACGGTTTACCTGAAACATTTCGCGGTTGTGAAAACAGCAGTGAACAAACGGTCAGTGTGATTTACAACAATGAAGGCGATGATTACAGCGAATACCAATTCAAAATTTATGTATTAAACCCTGAATCAGTTTATGCGAAAGCCAACCTGACGCTTGAAAATGCAACGCTTGAACAACAGGCATTTATCAATCAAGCCTTCAAGACAACAGGTGATATGCATAAAACCCGATTGGAACTCTGTCACCATTACCATCAAAATCCCATGATCCCCGATGGTCGCAATCCGCTCATTACCCAGGATGTTTGTGTGATGGATAATATGGATGCCAATAAGGAAATCTGGAATGCCTATACAATTAAAAATGATCTGGAGTTTCATCTGGAATTACAGGGCCGCAAAGCAGCGATAATCAGCACTACTGATATAGCAGCTCGCCAATTAGTGCCGCTGTTTAATCAATTTAATTTACAACCGAACCCATAAATTTTTGGGAGTACCCAATGAAAAAACCTTCAACGAAAAATGAATTTCAGGTAGAACCCTGCTGTTCTTTTTGTGGAAAAACCCGAAAAGAAGTCAAACATTTACTGGCTTCACAAATAAATGCTGCGTTTATTTGTAATGAATGCGTTTTAAAAAACACTCATGGGTCTACAAATATTCATGAGATAAAAGAAAAAATATGAAATTAATTTTGTTGCCCGGGATGGATGGAACCGGGAGTTTATTCAGGGATTTTGTTGATTATTGTGATTGCGATGGAAAAATTATTCCTTTGCCAACCGATGGTAAACAGCTTTACCCGGCGCTGGCTGAAAAAATAGTGAATGAACTACCGAAAAGAGAAGACTACATTCTTCTGGCAGAATCCTTTTCAAGCGGGTTGATTCCACATTTGATGTCCACGGTCAGTCACAAACCCAAAGCCATAGTATGGGTATCAGGTTTTTTGTATCCACCAAAGCCTTTTTTGCTCAGTCTCTTCAAGCTATTACCACTGTATTGGCTGATAAAACTTCCCGGCGCTAAAAAATTAATGCGGTATTTTTGCATGCAGGGTGCATCAGACAAGACCTGGGAATTGTGTTGGCCGATTTTAAACAACATGAGTCATGCATTAATTAAAAAAAGATTGGATGCCATTCGGAAAATTGATCATCTGAATTACAAAATAGATATCCCCATGTTAATTCTGGTTGCCCGGCAAGATAAACTGGTTGCCAGCCATTGTTTATTCCGTGCCATCCATCTGCTGCCGAATATTCATGTACGCAGCTTTGATGGGCCTCATTTTTTGTTGCAAGCAAAACCTCAGGAAACGGCCAAAATAATTATGGATTTTATGAGTTATATCCGGAAATCATCGGTCTGATGGAGTCGCTTGCCATGTTAAAAAAATATAAAAAACGAAACATTATTTTTTTATTGTTCATCGTTATTTTATTTTTGCCAGAATTCGCCACTATCCCGGTTCAGGGAGCCGGTAAGCAGGATTGGCATGCAAAATCTTTTTGGTATGAGCCATGGGGAAAATCCGGTGTACATAAAGGTATTGATATTTTTGGCAAAAAAGGCACGCCAATATTGTCAACGACATATGGCATAGTGATGTTTAAAGGCGAATTACATTCCGGCGGAAAAGTCGTTCTGGCGCTGGGTCCCAAATGGCGATTACATTATTACGCACACTTGCAATCAGATGCTGTTTTTATCGGTAAGCCATTAGCAATTGGAACAACAATAGGAACATTGGGCGACACAGGCAACGCCAAGGGCAAACCACCACATTTACATTATTCACTGGTGACTTTGGTGCCTTATTTATGGCGTGTTGATTCATCGACTCAGGGTTGGAAGAAGATATTTTATCTTGATCCAACCAGATTATTTAAAGATTAATCGTCTATTTTATTTAACGTGATGGATTCATTTAATATTCAGATTCACAGCTTAATCTCTATGCTTTTTCAAACATTACATCCGCCAACCACACAGGGATTTATCATGACGACACTCTTTACAAAAACACATCTCGCATTTTTTGCATTTGCTTCATTGTTAGCCTCTGCCAATATTGCATTGGCTTATGATGAAGACTACCCGATGTTTTCGGCGTATCCCGGTGCGGATCGAGAACATGCGAGTATGGTTGACTATGAACGAACCATGCTGCCTCTTTCAGTTGTAGATGAAGATAAGACTCCGGCTTTTGCTCCACTGATATTAGTGGGTGATATCTATCGACAAGGTTACGAAATCCAGAATGTATCTTCACTCAAGGTATTTGAAAATTATTTGACCGCTGCAAAATCTGCAGGATTTAAAGAACTCTTTTCCTGTTCGCTTGAGGCTTGCGGTACTGATAAACAATCTCGTGATTTGGGATCGGTGTTGGCGATACAAGGCGACGTGTACAACAGCTACCATAAACCTTATTACTGGATAGGTGAAAAATCCTCCGGCAAAGGAAAAATCATTGCAGCCTGGTATGTTGCGGCCTATGACACCGACGCATATGTGCAACAAGTCATTGTTGAGACAGAACCAGCAGAAACCCATTTAATTCAAATCAATGCGGCTTACACTGATCCCTCTGATGGAATTACCCGGGAAGCTGAGTTGTCTGCCGAAGATAAATCGAAAGATCATCCTATGTTGCCTCGCTATCCCGGTGCCAAATTGGATGATCTCAGAAAAACCGATACAGAGGTATTCAGTTTTCCAAAGGCAAAAAATGCCGTGGATAAAACGCCATTAAAATTAACAGGCGATTTATATCGCCATGAATATGGCATTCGCAACACTTCTACACTGAAGATTTATCAGAATTATCAAACGGCTTTGGCAAAAGCCGGATTCAGTATTATTTCCCAATGCGAATTGATTCAGTGTGGCAGCGATGACGATGCTCAAAATTTGGGGGGCCTGATTGCAATTGATAAAAACGTTTACAACAACCACAAAAATCCCTATTACTTACTGGTAAAAAAACAAATATCCGATAAAAATGTATACATTGCGTTATTTATCGGTGCCTATGGTACAGACGTAAAAGTTCACCAAACTATTCTGGAAGAAAAATCCGTTCAAACCGGATTAATTACAGTTAATGCTGACGAGCTGAAACAACAAATCGAAACTGATGGTAAGGCGCTGATTTACGGAATTTATTTTGATACGGGTAAAGCCAGTATCAAACCTGAATCCAAACCCACGCTCGATGCAATTGGTGAATTACTCAAGAAAAATCCATCGCTGCTGTTGTATGTGGTTGGGCACACAGATGATACCGGTTCGGTCACTGCAAATCTGGAATTATCCCAACAGCGCGCAAAATCAGTGGTGGATGCTTTGACATCTGGCTATCAAATTGCAGCCAACCGCTTGCAAGCGGCAGGTGTCGGGCCTTATGCTCCGGCATCCAACAATACCTCTGACTCAGGCAAGCAAAAAAATCGCAGGGTAGAGCTGGTTAAAAGACTCCGGTAATGTTTAGGAAATAACAATGAAAAAACTGAATTTATGTTTGCCCGCATTGATTGCGGGCTGTTTGTTTTTGACCGCCTGCAGTAAAAAATCGGAAACCGAACAGCTCGCTGATATGCGCGACTCCTTTACCTATTCCAAATACGCCTTGTTGTCTGAAAATGGTTTGGCTTTGGGGCTTAAGGCCTATCAAAAAGGTGTGAATATATCAGGCAGCGAACAAATGCCGGAGATTACCCCAAACGAAATTTGTATTGCACGGACTCTGTTGGCTTACGGTGCATTGGTGGCTGACAAAAATAAAATTGCATTGGCAGAGTCCGATCTAATCGATAAAGAAAATTGTGATGTGTTTATGCGTGGTGCGGCAGGATCATTGCGCGGTATTATTTTTCATCGTGAAAAATGGCCCGGTCTGGCAGCAGAAGAAACCAAAAAATCACAATCTTTATTAGCAACAGTTTCAGATAAAGAAAGCGCGGATACCCAATTAATGGCGTTGCATTTGGCGTTAGGTTCCAATGCGGTGATGCAAAAAGATTATGAGCGAGCGCAAGTACACGCCGATGCCTTGGCACTGGTAATGGAAACACCATGGTTAGGTAAATTGGCACAAGCAACTATTCATTTTAAAGAAGGTAAAGTAACTGACGGTGTGCGCGATGTTAAACGCTTGAGTGAAGATCCCAGTGTGCCGGAAAATATTCGTTTAGAACTCACTAAAGGCATTCAGGAAATTGAATCAAAAACCGGTAGCGTCGATGCACCTGCATTTATGGGACGGGTATTGATTCGTGGGGTATGGGATATTGCCACCGAAAAATCATCCGGCGCTTTAGCGCAAGTATCGGGTTTTGTGAAATCACAAGTGGATGATTTTGAAACTGAAGAGAAAAAATAAAATTTATTCCCGTTGTAGGGCGGGTCGCGACCCGCGTGTGCGGAGTACAACCTCAACAATAAAAACTCAAATTTTCAAAAATCGAAAATGCGGGTCTCGACCCGCCCTACAAAAACAAAAAATTTCCGGAAGAAAAATATGCGTAATTTTCTGTATAAATTTATTTCAGCTTGCATCGCACTAACCAGTCTTCCACTTTGGGCAAGCCCGATTAAAGATGATGAATTTATACAGCTGATGTCCAGCGCCGCTAAATTAACCGATGAAGGTGATATTCAATTCAAAGTCACTGCCTGGATCTATGAAAAAGAATCGCGCCCCGGCGCGCAAACGGCGTTGGCTTTGTGGATGAAACTGGATTGGGATTCGCTCACAGCAGACGAGAAACAACGATTTGAAGACCGCACCCAATTATTTCGTATAGATTCAGAACGCAACAAAAAAATTACGCTCGCATTCCCCAACAAAAAAGTCACGCTGGCGAATACAGATGCATGGGGATTAACCGATAAAAAAATTACCCTGCAATCAACAACGGCCAAACACGGCGACTTCATTCAATACCGAGCTATTTTACCGAAACAGGATAAGCGCGAATTTATCGGCAATGCCCTGTTGGTGTCGGAGCAAGGCTTGTCGATCATTTCGGATATAGACGACACCATTAAAGACAGTCATGTGCTGGATAAACAATTATTGATTCGCAATACCTTTGTAAACCCTTTACATGCCGTGCCCGGCATGAGTGAGTTGTATCAAACTTACTCTGCAAATCACCAGAATGTTGCATTCCATTATGTGTCCAGCAGCCCGCTGCAACTTTATCCATTGTTGACAGAATTTTTGCAGCAAGAAAAATTTCCAGCAGGCAGTTTGCACTTGCGTTCGATCAAATTAATCGATGAATTATTTAAAGAAGGCAGCAGCTCTCAACGACATAAACATCAACAGATTCGCGGATTGATCCAACAATTCCCCAAGCGAAAATTTATTTTGATCGGAGACTCCGGCGAAGCCGATCCGGAGATTTATGCCAATATTGCAAAAGATTATCCTGACCGTATCCAGCATATTTATATTCGCGACGTCACCAAAGAAACTGCAGATGCCCCGCGTTATCAGAAAACCTTCCGCTCTATAGACACAACCAAGTGGCGCATTTTTACTGAACCAACAGTGCTGGATAATCTTCCCTGAAACCTCACGTCCATCCAGACGTAAAACAGGTTAAGAATAGTGAAAAATTTCCCTTGGCTTATTGAATTCCATTAGACTCGGCGCTCCAAAGCTCAATAATAATTTACCCTCGTCATTCAAATGAGACCTTGCTATGAAAACTATCAAAGGCCCGGCCATTTTCCTTGCGCAATTTTTAAGTGACACCCCACCCTTTAACACGCTTGATTCAATCGCCGGTTGGGTTGCCAGTCTTGGTTTCAAAGGCGTGCAAATCCCGACTTGGGACAAGCGCGTTTTTGATTTGGAAAAAGCGGCAACCAGTCAGGCTTATTGCGATAATTTTTTACACACTTTGAATTATCACGGTTTGGTTCCCACTGAGTTATCAACACACTTGCAAGGCCAATTGGTTGCCGTGCATCCCGCTTATGATGAAATGTTTGATGGTTTTGCACCTGAATCGGTACGCGGCAATCCCAAAGCACGACAAGCCTGGGCGGTTGAACAAATGATGATGGCCGCACAAGCCAGTAAAAATTTGGGTTTGAATGCACACGCCACTTTTTCCGGTGCATTACTCTGGCCTTATTTATATCCCTGGCCACAACGTCCTGCCGGTTTGGTTGAAAATGGTTTTGCAGAATTAGCCAAACGTTGGCTACCGATTCTCGATGCCTTTGATAAAGCGGGTGTCGATGTCTGTTATGAAATTCATCCGGGCGAAGATTTACATGATGGCGCCACATTCGAGCGCTTTTTGAAAGCTGTGAATAATCATCCGCGCTGCAATATTTTATTTGATCCATCACATTTTGTTTTACAACAACTTGATTACCTCGCCTTTATTGATCGCTATCACGATCGCATCAAAATGTTCCATGTGAAAGATGCGGAATTTAATCCAACCGCACAACAAGGTGTGTATGGCGGATATGAATCCTGGGTTGATCGCGCCGGACGTTTCCGTTCACTCGGTGATGGGCAAGTCGATTTCAAACAAATTTTTTCAAAATTTGCTGCCTATGATTACGCAGGTTGGGCTGTACTCGAATGGGAATGTTGTTTGAAACATCCTGAAATTGGCGCAGCAGAAGGCGCACCATTTATTGCACAACATATTATAAAAGTGACTGAACGTGCGTTTGATGATTTTGCAAAAAGCGGAATTGATGAAGCGAAGAATCGGAAGATTTTGGGATTGTGATTCCCGATTGCCCTCACCCTAACCCTCTCCCGGAGGGAGAGAGGGGACTGGCTCCTCCCTTTGAAAAAGGGAGGCGGGGGAGGGATTTTAAGATCTTCAATTTTTCTGAGATTTTAAATCCCCCCTAACCCCCCTTTTTCAAAGTGGGGAACCGTCCCCTCCCCTTGCCAAGGGGAGGGTTAGGGTGGGGTGAAATTTTCCACAATAATTTCAACTTTTCAAAAAAAGAATTTCATTTATGACAAATCCAAAAATTCGTTATGCAATGGTCGGTGGTGGTCGCGGAGCATTTATTGGTGCTGTGCATAGAATCGCGGCGCGTATGGATGATCGCTATGAATTGGTTGCCGGTGCATTGTCGGCAAATCCTGAAAACGCAAGATTATCGGCAGCCGATTTACACATAGCTGCTGATCGCGCTTACACCTCTTATGAAGACATGATTCGCGAAGAAAAAAAACGCGCGGATGGAATTCAGGTTGTAGTAATCGTTACACCAAACCATATGCACTTCCCGGTTGCCAAAGCTTGTTTGCAAGCGGGCATAGATGTGATTTGTGACAAGCCGGTGACTCGCACACTCGAAGAAGCCTTGGAGCTGGAGCAACTTGTTAAATCCTCCGGTTGTTTTTTTGGTTTAACCCATAATTATTCCGGTTATCCATTAGTGCGTTACGCGCGTGAATTGGTTGCACAAGGCAAGCTCGGAAAATTGCGTGTAGTGCAAGTGGAATATCCGCAAGAGTGGTTAACACAAGCAGCCGACGACAATAACAAACAAGCTTCATGGCGCACTGATCCGGCGCGTTCCGGTTTGGGTGGATGTTTGGGCGATATTGGTACTCACGCATTTCAACTCGCACGTTTTATTTCACAACAAAAATTGGTTGCGGTGAGTTCGGATCTCACCAGTTTTGTTGATGGTCGCCAGGTGGATGACAACGTGCATGCGATGCTGCGTTTTGAAAATGGTTTGAAAGGTATGCTCTGGTCAAGCCAGGTTGCACCCGGTTGTGAAAATGGTTTGCGTATTCGCTTGTTTGGTGACAAAGCCAGCATTGAATGGGCGCAAGAAAATCCCAACGAATTGTGGTTCACCGAATTAAATAAACCGCGTCAACGTGTTACGCGTCGCGGTGATATTGGCAGCGATATTGCCGCACGTGGCATGCGTACACCGGGTGGTCATCCAGAGGGCTATCTCGAAGGTTTTGCCAATCTTTATAAAGATATCGCTGATATTCTTGAAGCTCGCCAAAAAAATGAAAAACATTTTTTACAGGATTGGGTACCCAACATCGAAACCGGTGTTGAGGGTATGCGCTTTATTCAGGCTGTGATAGATTCGTCGCGGCAGGATGGTGTGTGGGTAAAGTTGTAAAAATTTTTTGTTGGGTTTTACGAAATTATTTTTAACCGTAAGAAAAAGACCCCACCCTAACCCTCCCCTTGCCAGGGGAGGGAACTAGCTCCTCCCCCTGGCAAGGGGGAGGTTGGGAGGGGGTCACAATCACAATAATTTTTTAAAAATAAAAAAGGTAAAAACGTTATGACCAAAACTATTAACCCTGATCGTTTATTTGCAGCTTGTTGTATTGCGTTAATTGTCACAGCTATGACATTTGCAATTCGCGCAGGTATTCTCAATCAATTAAGTGCAAACTTTCAATTCAGCGATACAGAGTTGGGTTGGATCAACAGTATGGCGTTTCTGGGTTTTCCGGTTGCCATGATGGTGGGTGGATTGCTGTATAACTCTTTGGGTGCTCGCACCTTAATGTATCTGGCATTCGTATCGCATTTGTTAGGTTTGATTTTAACTATCACCGCTGATGGTTTCTGGACTCTGTTAATTTCGACATTCTTTATCGGATTCGCAAACGGTTCAGTCGAAGCAGCAGCTAACCCTTTAATCGCCGATATTTATCACACCAACAAAACGACCAAGCTCAACAAATTCCACATGTGGTTCCCCGGCGGTATTGTGATTGGTGCTTTGATTTCTACTTTGATGACCAAATTGGGAATGGATTGGCAAATGCAAATCGCGGTGATGTTGGTGCCCACAGTGATTTATGGTTTTATGATTTTCGGTCAGCCCTTTCCTGAAATGGCTAACTCTGAAACTTCAACCAAAAATAATTTGCTCGCATTAATTTCACCATTATTTATTTTAATGATGATTACTATGACCATTACGGCCACAACAGAATTGGGCACTCAACAATGGGTTGAAAGAATTCTCGGTGCATCCGGTGCTCATCCAATGTTAATTCTGGCAATGGTGACTGGCTTGATGGCCGTGGGTCGTTATTTTGCAGGCCCTGTTATTCATGCATTGAATCCTGTTGGTGTGTTGCTGGCATCGTCAGTTTTTGCAGCAATTGGTATTTATTTGATGAGCATGGCCTCTGGTGGCATGGTTTACGTCGCAGCAATTGTTTTTGCATTAGGTGTTATGTACTTCTGGCCAACCATGATTGGATTTGTTTCAGAATATCTACCCAAGACAGGTGCGCTGGGTATGTCACTGGTAGGCGGTGCTGGTATGTTTGGCGTTAGTGTATGGAACCCCATCATCGGCGGCTGGTTGGACGATGCCAAAGCAGAAGCAGCTGCAAGTGGCATGACTGGTTCTGCAGTTGAATTGGCTGCGGGTCAGGCAACCTTGGCGAATTTGGCACTCTTCCCTGTAGTATTAATATTTATCTTCGGTGGTTTGTTCATCTTCCGTAAAAAATATATGAAATAACATTTGCAGGAATGACAATAAATTATCACATGCAAAATAAAAACGCCCGATTCAAATCGGGCGTTTTTATTTCAGCAACAGAAATTTTTACAACAAAAAATCCACGCCAATTTCCGGAAACTCTGCTTTTATTTCACTGACACTGGTTTGCAAAACCTGATCCGCTTTTATTGGCCCCTGATATTCACAAATAGCAACATATGCGAGATTGATCACATGCTGCATCACGGTGTGATTAAGTTTAAGATCATGTCGCAAAGGCGTAATACGATTCAACCATTGTTGTAGAACCAGCCTTTCTTGTGAGGTGATTTTAACTTTTGTTAAATTTTCCAAAACATAAAGCCGGGTTCGCGTCGCCATTTCATCATTCAAACTCTCGATAAGTTTTTCTACCAGCAGAACAAATACCATCAACTCATTCATATAACCGGATGACATATTGGAGACAACATTTCTTCTGACACGTTGAGCTTGTTGTTGACGCGCCTGACGCTCATCTTGCAGAGAAGAAAAAGCAGTTACCAGCGATTGCAACATGCGTGATCGCAAGTGTGCAACTTCCACATCGTGACATAACTCGCGTAAATAATGCTGCAGCGCAAAATGATTTTGATGTGAATATTTTTCATCCCACAGATTTAATGCATTGGCTAATTGCCGCCCTTGAATGAATGGTGTCAAAGCATCTTTAATCGCTTGTCTTTTTTGCAATGAGTTCACAGTTGGCTCCGGTTAGTTTTTTGATTGGAGTGAATCTGTATTCAATGCGGCTGTATTTTGAAATTCGGGATAACCTATTTCAGCATGCTCGGTAAAATCCAAACCTCGTTGCTCGTGAAGACTACTGGCGCGCATACCAAGGGTTTTATTAATTACCCAATAACTGATCAATGCCACACCAAATCCCCAGGCAAATGCAACCAGAACGCCCAAAGCCTGAACCCCTATTCGATGAGGATCGAACAAATCCCCTGCGTAAAAGATACCGGCTGCCAGAGTGCCCCACACGCCGCAAAATCCGTGGACACTGACAGCGTCCACCACATCATCCAATTTAAAGCTGGTGATAAATCGCGGCCCCACCAGGGTAATAAATCCGGCTATCAAACCGGTAATAATTGCAAAATGAGGCTCCATACTGGCGCAGCCTGCGGTGATACTAACCAATCCGCCCAAGCTGCCATTTACCGTTCCGGTTAATAAAATCGGCTGTTGGAATAAACGGGTAGAAAACATATAACCCAGTGCTCCTGCGCAAGCCGCCAGATGGGTGTTTAATGCGATTTTTCCGAGATCCATATTGGCTGCCAGCGTTGATCCTGCATTAAAACCAAACCAGCCAAACCACAAAATAAACCCACCTATAGCAACTGAACTCAGGTTGTGACCGGGAACCTGACGGGCTTGCCCGTTGGCAGCAAAACGGCCCAGTCTCGGCCCCAGAATCA
>CAMLML010000069.1 GCA_946481095.1 uncultured Cellvibrio sp. | reverse complement strand
AATTTATTTTTGTGGCGTCGGTGGCAATAGCGCAGCCACTTCCTACAAATTATGATTGTTCGTAATAAATTGTCGGAAGTCGCTGCGCTCTTCCAACCTACGCCTGACAATTAACACAATAAACCGTTGAGCGATCACCTAATCGAATTTCTTTTAAGGTTTTTGCACAATTAACACAAGCTTGATTACCACGACCATACACCAATAGCTGTTGTTGAAAATAACCCGGTTTTCCATCACCACCAACAAAATCGCGCAAGGTAGTTCCGCCTTGGTCTATTGATCTCTGCAATACGAAACGAATTTTTTCAACCCAGAGATCGGCTTCTTTTTTGGTGAGTGTTGAAGCTTTGCGAATTGGTTTTATTCCCGCCATAAACAAACTTTCGTTGGCGTAAATGTTCCCGACCCCTACCACTACATGATTATCCATAATAAATTCTTTTAAAGTTTTGCTGCGACCACGACTTTTTTGCCAAAGATACTCAGCGTGAAAATTTTCAGTTAATGGTTCAGGCCCCAATTTTTTCAGCAATTTATATTCTTCAGGATTACCTTCAACCCACAACCAACAACCGAAACGACGGGGATCGGAATAGCGCAAGCTGATATTGCCAAACTGTAAATCAATATGATCATGGAATAGAGGTGGCTCATTGGCTGGAACAATCCGTAAACTGCCTGACATGCCCAAATGAACCAACAGATGACCATCGCCGATAGACAACAGCAAATATTTCCCTCGACGATAGGCAGAACGAATTTTTTTACCGGTAATTATCTGTGACAATCCGGACGTTACCGGCCAACGCAATTGCGGCTGACGGATAATTAATCGAGTAATTTTTTTGTGGAGTATATGCGGTGAAATACCGCGTAAGGTTGTTTCAACTTCAGGTAATTCCGGCATGTGATATCCAGCTCATAAAAAAATCAAACACTACCGGCATTCAAGCGCATCAGCAAGATCAGTTGATTGGCAATTAATTGAAATTCTTCATACTGCCTGGCGTTGAAGTGGCCATCCACTGCATCGGCATACATAATCGCCAGCAAGCGCTTGTTATGTTGTAACGGCGCCAGAAAAATATCGCCTTTTGCCTGAAAGATTTGTAGTTGGCCTATGTCTTTTACATATTTGGATTTATGCCACAAAGGTTTTTGATTTAATAATATGTCATGTAACAGTTCGCCCTTATGCAAGTGATCCAGAGTGATCTTGATTTGTTGTCTCCATATATGTGTGCCCTTACCTGCAACATAGCGCACATCCAGTGTTTTGGTTTTGTAATCTATGACACAAATGCAAGAACGTGGAATCCGGGAACCCTCATACAGTGCGAGTAGTGCTGCCTGTGTTGTTTCAGAAATACTGCTTCCGGATAACATCAGTTGATGCAATTTATTGAAATGCTGCTGAAAAGCATAATCGGAAATTTCCTGCCCAACGTCATCTTCCTCTCTGGTTGTTTCTTCCTTGACTGTCTCCTCCAAATGGCTGGGATCAGGCAATGCGCTGATTAAAATATCCGCGCCATAATTTTTGGCGATCACTGATGCTTCATCCGCTTTTAACATTACTTGCTTTTTTGCATCATCAATGGAAATTTTACAAAGACGGCTCACTTGCTCACACAAATTAATTACACCGGGACTCTGCATGCCTTTATTAATTTGTTTACTGAGCTCATTACCCAGAGCGACGGCTCGCGCACGAATACTGGGATTAGTCCTGGCTTCTGTCGCCTCCATAATTAAATCGCCAAGTGACCAATCTTTAATAAGCTGTTGGTTCAATACCAACAAATCAGCTCCCAAATACTCAAGCGATAAACTGCGTTCCTGTTCGGGCTGTAAATTGCGAGCTTCAATAAATTCCGTCACCACTTGCTTGCCCGTGGAAAGCAACGCCAGCTCTGCGATATTTCGCAAGAGTGCAGCAATAAATACCTGCTCACGATTTTCAGCATCCAGATTGGCGACCATAGCTCGCGCCTGTACTGCAGCATGAAACGCACGCGCCATACTTTTTATCAATTCTTCTTGTGGCTTTCCTTTTAAAAAAGTTTCTATGACACTGCTGGCGAGAGTAATTGTTTTGAGATTTTCGAAACCCAAACGTACTATGGCGCGGGAAACCGTTTTTATCGGTTCAAAGGCTATGTTGTAGTGAACAGAGTTGGCAACTTTCAGAACACGAGAAGTTAAATTGGCATCGCGTAAAATTATTTTGGTGAGGTCGTCAGCACGGCTCAATTCGTTCTGGCTGGCCTCACATATATCCCTGACAACCGCATTTAATGTGGGTAATTCCCTATCCACCAAACAACCCATCCAGGCATCAAGACCGCGTATTTCTGCCATATAGAAACCGTTCAACTGTGATTGTTAAATGAGTGTAGACGAGGCCTGGATTTTGGGTTTTTTCAGGCAATAAAAAACCCGACACAAGGTCGGGTTTTTCGAATAACGACGGCTTATTTGATCTTGCCTTCTTTGTAGACCACGTGCTTGCGTACAACCGGGTCATACTTTTTGATTTCCATTTTTTCTGGCATGGTGCGCTTGTTCTTGTCAGTCGTGTAGAAATGACCAGTACCAGCAGATGAGTTCAAACGAATTTTTTCACGCATGGCTTAGCTCCTGTTAAACTTTTTCGCCGCGAGCACGGATATCAGCCAATACAGCTTCAATACCACGCTTGTCGATGATGCGCATGCCTTTCGGCGTTAAACGCAGGGATACAAAACGCTTTTCAGCTTCAACCCAGAAACGATGCGTCTGCAGGTTTGGCAAAAAACGACGTTTGGTGTGGTTTTTTGCGTGGGATACATTGTGACCAGTAATTGGGCGCTTACCCGTTACTTGACATACCTTGGACATTTTATTGCCTCATTCAAATCAAACGCGCTTGGCTGGAAGCGCTGTGCCAGAACCGTAAAACAGACTAACAACCAGCCTTGGGCATGTTGTGTGCAGCCTATCTTGCCTACTATTTTGCTACCATCTTTTCTAAAGGCGGCGAAAGGAGTCAATAAGACACTGCCGCAAAGAGCCGCGCTTTATACCAAAAGACACCCCCAATAGCAACGAGAAGCTGGTTTTTTGATCCCTAAATCAATTTTGTCCCTGTGGATAAGTGTAAAGCTTCACTTTTTGTATTCCATACTCACCGAAAGGAATTCTCGCATGTCTCCCTTGATGATTTTCATCGCCATTCAGGTAACGCTTGATTACCCATTTATCCTTCACATACTCACCCTCCTCAATCGACTCAATGCCCACCTGCAATCCGTTCATCCGGGAAGTGAAGGTCGTGACAATCCCGGTTCCGGCAATCAAAAACTCATCATTTGCCAATTGCATGACCAACCCCGCAGTCAGCGGCCAAGTGTCTTGTTTGGCCCCATCTGTCCAGCCGAGGGTATGGTCATGACGAACAGTAAAACGATAGCCACCCAAATCAAATCCTTGCTGAAGCGTATTTTTACTTTTGTCGAGCAGGACACCCCGCATATTCCCTGTTTGCTGATGTCGCAAAATCAATGGACTCAACTGCTTCAACAAACGATAGGATTCGGACAAGCCGGTTTCTGTTTCAGGATTGGGAGAATCAATTGAAAAGGGTGAAAATCCCAATGTGTTGTAATTGCCTAATGCATACCACAACCGCGGAATCACCGCCGGTTCGTAACGAATCTCAGGAATAAACAAGGGATCACCCTGACGCACATATAAATCACTCCAATATTGAAAATCAGGGTTATAAAAATCTGGCGTCAGCAGATCGATTTGAGGTGCGGCCGCTTTCCACACATCCATTAGATGTGGCAACGGGCCACCGCTGGGATATTCCCCGGGACGCAAGCCGGGGCGGTGATTCAAAGCAGCATTTACAAATGTCGGTAATGGATAAATTGCCTTTCCTGCGGCCGCAATTTCATTGGTATAAATCGCCAAATACCAAGCAATAAAAATTTCCTCTGCCACCAACCCTTCGCCAAAAATATCTTCCCAGTTACCTTGTGTACGAAAGTCATTTTTCTTCCACAATTGATAAAGCTCGGGCACCAGTTTTTCTTTATTGATTTGCAAGTAATCCAATAATTGCCGAGGTACCTGTTCGCGATAAGCTGTATTCGCAGCAAAACTGTAATCGCGCGCATCCGGCAACATGGCAATTTCGTTTTCGACTTGCAGCATCAACACTGTCTGTGTTTTTTCGTCAACTTTTTTCAGATGGCGAACCAAGGCCGTGTAAGCGGATAAATCAGCCTGTAAATTATTCCGGGAAAATGGCGAAAGAATTTCCTGCAACCTGCCTTGACGATCCACAACACGAGCATAGGTTTTTACATCCCGTTTGACCCAACCCGGCACATAACTGGACATACTATTTTTCCAACTGCCAAACCAAAGCAGTATCAGTTTCAGATCATTAGCTCGTGCGTCGCGTAACAATTCATCCAGTAAAGTGAAATCAAAATGGCCTTGCTCAGGTTCAATCAACTCCCAATAAACGGGCACCAGTACAGTATTCAGATTCATAGACTTGAGTTTGGGCCAGACAGGTTTCATGTAACTTGCAGTGGAAGCACTGGAATTGGCCAACTCACCACCGAGAATCAGAAAAGGCTTATTGTTTACCAATAAACTGGTCGCATTATGTTGAGTGTGCAGCCGGGGGATATCGGCATTCACTGCCACACAGAAGCACAACAGAAAAGAAAGCCAGAGTGGATGGATTCGCAGAGATAAATGAATAAGTTTCAAACCAGAACCTCGTTATTGTCATAAAGATAATAAGCCCCAGTCTAAAATAAAACCCAAAGCTTTGAAATCGGATTCCGGTGCAGATTTATTTTATCGATGCTTCAAAGCAGACCCTGCTCTGCAAAAGACATCACATCCCGATTTCCCACAATCATATGATCAAGTACAGAGACATCAATTAACTCCAATGCAGACTGCAAGCGACGAGTAATACGCTGATCTGCCTGACTGGGCTCCGCAATACCGGATGGATGATTGTGGGCGAGAATAACAGCCGCTGCATTATGATGTAATACACGCATAATAATTTCGCGAGGATAGACTGATGCAGCATCCAGAGTGCCGAAAAAAATTTCTTCGTAAGCCAGCAATTGATTTTGTGTATCCAAAAATATCACCGCAAAAACTTCGCGCACATGATGCCGTAATTTTGCACGCAGAAAATCACGGACTTTGTCAGGGTTGGACATCACATCACCTGTTTGCAAACTGGCAGAAAGATGTCGCCTCGCCATTTCCATAACAGCTTGCAGTTGTGCATATTTGGCTTTGCCCAACCCCAATCCACGACAAAACTCTTCCTGGGAGGCTTCCAGCAAAGGGCGTAACCCACCAAAGTTAATGAGTAATTCACGCGCGAGATCCACAGCCGATTTACCTGCGCAACCTACGCGCAGAAAAATTGCCAATAATTCAGCGTCCGAGAGTGCGTCAGCACCTTGTAAAAGAAGTTTTTCGCGGGGACGTTCGGCCTCAGGCCAATCAGTAATAGACATAACGATTCCTTGTTTAGGGGGGACTGGATTGTTTCTTGATCCATGAACATTCGAAAAGCCGCGCAAGAATGCTATCTTAACCGCCTTGAGTCAACCAGCTGAAAAGGTTTAAGGACATTACCCATGTCATCACTCACCAATAAACGCATTTTACTGGGTGTAACCGGTGGAATTGCAGCCTACAAAAGTGCTGAGCTAATCCGTCGGCTGGGTGATGCCGGGGCCGAGGTTCAAGTCGTGATGACACCGGCCGCGCAGGAATTTATAACACCACTAACGTTGCAAGCTCTCTCGGGCAATCCGGTTCACACCCATCTGCTGGATCCCGCAGCGGAAGCCGGAATGGGGCATATTCAACTGGCTCGCTGGGCCGATCTTGTTTTGGTCGCGCCCGCCACTGCCGATTTTATTGCCCGACTGGTTCAGGGAATGGCCAATGATTTGTTGACCAGTATTTGCCTCGCAACCAGCGCACCGCTGGCAATCGCCCCGGCAATGAATCAGGGCATGTGGAACAACGCCGCCACGCAAGACAATATGCAGCAATTACAAAAACGATCGATAACAATCCTGGGGCCGGATTCAGGCTCACAAGCCTGTGGCGATATTGGCATGGGACGCATGCTGGACGTAAGTGATTTGGTAGAAGCTGCCAGCCAGCTATTTTTAACAGGCGCTCTCGCAGGAAAGCGTGTTGTTATTACGGCAGGACCAACCCGTGAAGCTCTCGACCCGGTTCGCTATCTCAGCAACCACAGTTCCGGCAAAATGGGTTATGCCTTGGCAAAAGCAGCTGTTGAAGCAGGCGCAACAGTAACTCTGATCAGCGGCCCCACCAATCTGGTATGCCCGGATCGGGTAGAGCGCATATCCGTCATTAGCGCAGAAGACATGCTCACTGCCTGCTTGCAATACAGCAAACAATGCGAGATTTTTATTGCTGCCGCAGCTGTTGCCGACTATCGTCCAGTGGATTTTTCTACTCAAAAAATCAAAAAGCAGGCGGGCGATCGGTTGGTTTTAAACCTGATCAAAAACCCTGATATTGTCGCCACCATTGCCAATCTTGAACACAGACCTGAATTTGTTATGGGATTCGCTGCCGAAACTGAAGATACTATTACCCATGCACTGGATAAACTCGTTAAAAAAAATCTGGATATGGTAGCCGCCAATAATGTCAGTTCCCCGGAAATAGGCTTTAATTCAGATGACAACCTGATCAGTCTGGTTACAACAACCCAAGTGCAAGATTTACCTCGCGCCAGTAAAATGACATTGGCGCACATGATTATTGCCAGGATCGCAGAACAGATTTCCAAATAACCAAAACATTGTTAAATACAAAACTCATGACCAATAACAAATCAACCGACCAAAAACGTAACAAAGCAATTATTGAAGCGCATCAGGTCGCCACCAATAAGCGCAACCGGATAAAACAACGCATATTTTTTTCGTTGTTGCTGGTTTTCGCAGCGCTTAATTCTATTGCCGGTTTTTATTTGTATCAGCAACTTATTCTCAGCCATGAAGATGAAAATCTGGCGGCTCTCAGTGAGCAAGTTGCCAATGAACGCAAAGAGGATTTGGCCAACTTTATCAAGCAGCAACGAAAAATGTTTGAAAGCCTTGCCCAGGATCAAACCATCAAACAACGGTTAATTGAGAATAATCCTGAACAACGTAACTTTCATGAAAAAGGACTGGAAGAGCGCCTGGAAGCAATAAAAGTTCGCATCATTCCGTTGGCAACAGCACAAAAAACAGATGAAGGTCCGGTACCTATTCGCTTTTCAGAACTGGATTTAATCGGCCGTGCCGAAAAAGGGGAAATCCCCGCACCGGAAGCACTTAAAATTGGTAAAGATTGGATGGTGCATTGGATTGTCCCTGTGACCAGAGACAATCAGGTGATAGGCACCATTTTGATCACTATGCCGGCACAATCCCTATTCAAACGTTTTCGTGCAGTAGACACCAATCTTGGTGAATTTGAATTATTGCAGGAATTCACAGCCAGCCCGGTACAATCACTGAATAAAGTCGGCGAAGGCAGTAGCAATAACAGCGCAACAATAAAAATTCCGGGAACCTACTGGTCGATTAAATTTACTGCCTCGGATCACTTGAGAAAATCCGCGGCAGAACCACTGACACTCTGGCTGCTTATCATGAGTATTTCACTGTTCGCCAGCATTACCATCTGCTGGATTTTGAGTCGTGTTGCCTACATGATGATGTTGCGCAAAGACACAGGCCAACAACAAAGTTTGCAACAGGTGGTCAGCCTGGCAAAACAAAATATCGACGAAACACCTGTTGGCTTGCTCTACCAAAATAAAGATATTCTGGATGTCGAGATTATTGCAGAAGACAAGAAAATTCTGGGCATAGATGGATCCACAGGAAAACAAACCGGTATCGGCAATAACAATTTACCTGCTGTTGATCCCGATACTATCCCGCCACAAATTTTTCGGGCTTACGATATTCGCGGCGTTTATGGAAAAGAATTAACACTGGATCTTGCGTTCAAATTGGGACATGCAATTGGCAGTGAAGCTCTGGATCAGGGCGAAAAATCAATTGTTGTCGCACGCGATGCGCGCACTCACAGTGAAGACATCACACGCACACTCATCAAAGGTATTTTAGCTACCGGATGCCATGTAATTAACATAGGCATAGTACCAACGCCTCTGCTGTATTTTGCTACTTTTCATTTTAGCGATACCCGCAGTGGCGTGATGGTAACAGCCAGTCATAACCCGAAAGAATTTAATGGTTTTAAAGTTGTCATGCAAAACCAGGCACTTTCTGATAACGGCGTACAAGAGCTCAGGGAACGCATTATTAACCAGCGCTTGCATCAAGGTGCAGGACAAGAAACTTCCCGCGACATTATCAACGCTTATATTGAACGAATTTTTTCCGATGTCGCTATTGCGGGTCAAATCAAAATTGTTGTGGACGCAGCAAATGCAGTACCAGGAATTGTAGCACCGCGATTATTTGAAGAATTGGGTTGTGAAGTGATCCCTCTATTTTGTGAGCTCGATGGCAGCTTCCCCAACCACGATCCTGACCCTACTGTTGAAAAAAATCTGCAAGCGTTAATCGCAAAAGTAAAAGAGACTCAGGCAGATGTGGGCGTTGCATTTGATGGCGACGGTGATCGATTGGTTGTAGTGACGCCACGCGGTGATATTTTGTGGCCGGACAGATTATTAATGTTATTTGCCAAAGATGTTTTGCAACGCAACCCGGGCGCCGATATTTTATTTGATGTTAAATGTTCCCGCTTGCTGAATCAGGTCATCAGTGGTTACGGCGGTCGGCCGATAATGTGGAAAACCGGTCACTCACCTATGAAAGCTAAAATGGAAGAAACAAGAGCGCTTATAGGCGGTGAATATTCCGGTCACATTTTTATCAAAGACCGTTGGTATGGTTTCGATGATGGCATTTATGCTATGGCACGATTACTGGAAATCATCACACTGCGAGACCAAAAAATTGATGCTATTTTCGCTGCCTTCCCATCACAAATATCAACACCGGAAATACGTGTTAATGTTGATGAAAAAGATAAATTTGCTTTAGTTGATGCAATTGTTGCTCGAGCCAAATTCCCGAATGCGGTTGTAAGCACAATAGATGGTTTGCGTGTCGATTTTGAAAGGGGCTGGGCGCTGGTGCGCGCATCCAACACATCAGCTGCATTAACCTTTCGATTTGAAGCAGAGAGCAAAGAAATACTCGAAAAAATCCAGCAGAATTTCAAACAGGAAATTTACCGGATTCATCCAACACTCACCTTAAACTTTTAAACTCATACAGGATTGACCATGTCACTTGATCGCGATTCGGCGATGAATATTGCCAACGTATTAACCGAAGCACTGCCGTACATTCAACGTTTCACCAACAAAACTATTGTTGTCAAATTTGGCGGCAATGCCATGGAAGGTGAAGCACTACAAAACAGTTTCGCACGCGACATAGTGTTAATGAAACTCGTGGGAATGAATCCGGTTGTGGTGCACGGCGGCGGCCCACAAATTGGCAGCCTGCTGGAAAAGCTCAATATTAAATCCGAATTTATTAATGGTATGCGCGTTACTGACAGCGCAACTATGGATGTGGTGGAAATGGTATTGGGTGGAACGGTTAACAAACAAATTGTCAGTCTGATTAATCGTAACGGTGGGCAAGCTATTGGTCTAACCGGAAAAGATGGCCAGTTGATTCGTGCCAAAAAATTAACGGTCACGCACAAAACACCGGAAATGCTGGCGCCGGAAATTCTGGATATTGGGCATGTCGGCGAGGTGGAAAATGTCAACACAGCCGTTATCGATATGTTAATCAACAGTGATTTTATTCCTGTGATTGCACCGATTGGCGTTGATGAAAAAGGAGCGTCTTACAACATCAATGCAGATTTGGTAGCAGGTAAAATAGCCGAGTTTTTAAAAGCTGAAAAATTAATGTTGTTGACCAATGTATCCGGTCTGTTGGACAAACAAGGCAAAGTCTTGACAGGTTTAAGCACCGAACAAGTAGATGGACTCATTGCCGATGGCACCATCTACGGCGGTATGTTGCCCAAAATTGCATGCGCGCTGGATGCAGTAAAAGCAGGCGTCACCAGTGCGCATATTGTTGATGGTCGAGTTGACCATGCCGTGTTATTGGAAATTTTTACCGACGCTGGAGTAGGCACGCTGATTACCAACAAAAAACGCAGTAAATGATTCTATTGTCAGGCCGAAAAATAATTCTTTTCTTTTTCGGCCTGACAATAAACTATAACGATGGTGCCGATGATGCGACTGAAGAGGGTTGCGTGATCTCAATAAAACGTTTTCTATCCTGATCAAATTTATCTGACACTATTTCAAGTTCTTTTTCTCTTTGCTTGACTTGCTGCATCATATCTTTTTCTTTTTTTTGCAAGCTTTCAATTTTTGACAAAATATCTTTATTCACCTGTCTTCCACTTCGCTCCAGTGAAGCCGCTCGACCGGTCTCCTTTGCAAGCTCCTGTTTGGTGGATTCAAAGTTAGCTCTTAGTATCGCCAAATTTGCTTGTAAACTTGCCAAATTGCGTTCTTTGGCCGCGTCTATGTCAGACACCGCACTGTAACTGCGTTTGAGTTCTATATCGGCTTTCAGCCTTTCCTCTTTGGCAATTTTTTCCGCTTTTTGCTTTTCGGCTTCTTCTTTTGTAAGGGACGGAGGCACTACCTTGATGACTTTCCCGGTTATCGAAACAATTTCATATCCCTTACCGGAATACTCTGCAGGAATTTTATTATCCATCACCAACACACCTTCGTTATTTTTATAACGATAGATGACTTTTCCAGGCGTCTGTGTGTTTCGGGTAGCAGACTGGGCTGCTGCCGAAATAACACACATCATCAATAGAGTTAGAAAAATTTTTGTCATGCGATGGTTCACTCACGGTGTTTAAAAAGCTGCGAATTAATCTACCCCATAGGTTTTGCGATAAGCCGAAATTTTTTCGACCATCGCATTCTGATCAGGTTGCTGCTTAAGATAATCAATTATGTGATTTAGATTAATGATGCTAATCACGGGAATACCGAAAGTTTGCTCAACTTCCTGAATTGCCGACAATTCACCCTTGCCCTTCTCCATGCGATTTAGACCTATCACTACCGCAGCAGGTTCAGCGCCGGCATTGCGAATAATATCCATCACTTCACGCACCGCAGTCCCGGCAGTAATTACATCATCCACAATCAATACTCGACCCTTGAGAGGGGCACCAACCATTAATCCTCCCTCGCCATGATCCTTAATCTCTTTTCTATTAAAACAATAAGGGAGATCCCTGTCATATTCATCAGCCAATGCTATAGCGGTTGATGCAGCCAATGGAATACCCTTATATGCAGGGCCAAATAACAAGTCAAATTCTACTGTTGAGTCGTGAATAGCCGCTGCATAAAAACGCCCCAATGCAGCCAACGCACTTCCACTTTGAAAACGACCCGCATTAAAGAAGTAAGGGCTGGTACGACCGGATTTCAAGGTAAATTCACCAAAACATAAGGCACCATGGGAAATGGCCAAGCGGATAAAGTCGTTTTGATAGTTTTGCATGCAAACTTCTCATTAATGAACTATAAGAACTATAAAAAGAATGGATAGATAGAATAACAACAATGAGGTAAGGCGAGTAGACCTGACCCATTTTCATCAAACTCTACCAACATGATGAAAAAATGAGTTAATCCGTAACAATCTTGTTTGTATCGGTAACACTTTTTAATCAAGCTCGGGTATCATACACAGTCCGTTATCAAGGGGCTAACATGAGAGTTATTAGTCTTAGCGTCGATGGTATTCACCAAGCCGCAAAACGCGGTCTTTTTACTTGGCTCGCCAATCAAGACGCCGATTTTATATGTTTACAGGATTTACGTGCACTTGAGCGCGAAATTGATACCAAACCGGAATTCCAGCTTGATGGGTATTTCACCTATTTTTTTGATTCCGGAACCAAACATTACAATGGAGTTGCTATCTACAGCCGACACCAACCCAAAGCATTAATTTATGGATTGGGTTTTGCGTCAGGTGTGGATATGGAAGGACGTTATCTGCAAGTGGATTTCGAGCAATTGAGCATAGGTTCACTGCTTGCACCAAGCGCCTCATCCGAAGCCGAGTCACAAGAAGTAAAAATTAAATTCTTTGATGATTTCCAGGCGCATCTCGACAAAATAACCCGCAAACGTCGCGAATATATTTTTTGTGGCAACTGGCAAATGGCGCACACCGCAAAAGATGTTGCCAATAGTATTGCCAATCAGCATAACTCCGGTTTTTTACCTCACGAACGTCAATGGCTCAGCCAATTGTTTAATCAAATTGGTTACATCGATGCATTTCGAAAAGTGAATCGCGACAATGATGAATACAGCTGGTGGCCCAGTGGAACTGTTGGACAAGGAGATGGATGGCGTACAGATTTCCAGGTTGTATCGAACAGCCTGGGCAACAAAGTGGAATACGCGATTATCTACAAGAAACAACCTTTCTCCAGCCATCTTCCTGTAATCATCGATTACGATATAGAAATGGGCCAGTAATCGATATCACTCATCGCTGACTGCTGGAGTCAGCGATCTCCAACCGCCCCAATTACCCACCAACTTCAATTCCAATGGCGATAAATTTTGATAAATAATCGCCTGATTCATTTCAATTAGTTCTTGATATTTATTGAGCGCCAAACCGAGTTGATGATTATATTCCGGTGTATTAATTATCAAAAACTGTGCCTGTTTGAAATGTAATAATATGGATTCAAATAACTGTTGCATGGGCTCCGCATTGGAATACAAAGGCATATAGGGCACAGATTTGGTGTGCGGTACAGTTGCCAAATGAAATAACACATCGTTTAAATTTTTATAAATAAAAATCGCTTGCTCAACTCGACGCCACGAAAAAATCCAATCCTGATTGTACGGATGCTGCTGCAAATAATTTACCGAATCGTATATTTCAGAGAAATTATTACGCGACGACAAATCATGATGGTCATGTGTTCCTTCAACACCAAAACCACCAACGTTATTTTTTTCTGTCATCGCCAAATTATTAACAACACTGAGTTGAGTATCAAACATACTGAACTTATGTTGATCCATTAACAGCAATTGCTGATATAACTGCCTGTAATTTTCACATTCATTCCCTGACAGGGGCTGACGCTGTTCTACCTTCTCAAATAAATTTTTATGTTTCTCGCGCAATTGACCATTATCAATATGAAAATGAGGTGTCTGGATCGATGCCAATCTATGTAATCCGGAGATATGCCAGGAAAGATATTGTGACGGGAGAGGTGTTGGCACCGATAGAAAAGATAAACAACAAATGAGCACCAACAACAACCAAAAAACCAGATACGTGAAATATCGCGCCAAAGCGCTTATGATTGTACGCATAAACTTACCTGTTAATCGTAATTGTTAACCTGCTTGCTTGCCTTAATAGCAGGGAGAAGATACGGCAAAATACCTGCAGGAAACAAGAGCAGATTATAAATAATTAATGCTCGATAAAATCCTGTAATACCTTGTTCAAATAACGATATCCAAGCGGTGTAGCACGAATAGACCCGTCCACCATCTCAACAAATTTTTTTTCTGTCAGGCGTTGCCAGACCTTTTCTATTCGGGAAAACTCAAGACCTGTTCTTTGAAAAAACAGGCTCAGGGGAACACCCTGTATCAAACGCAAGGCATTCATCATAAATTCCAACGGAAGGGATGCATCGTCCAATAATTCACTGCCTCCACCAAATACATTTTGATGCCCGCTTAGATTGGTGGAAATTTTTGATGATGAAGCAGATTCAAGATAATGTTTCGGCAATCGGGTTTTCCACAATCGAAAAATTTTATCCGGTTGCGTAATCTTTCCGTGCGCACCCGCACCTATACCCAAATAATCACCAAACTGCCAATAATTTAAATTGTGTTGTGCTTGTTTTTGATCACGGGCGTAAGCTGAAATTTCATATTGCCGATAATGCCCTGCCGTCAAAATATCCAAGCCTGCATCCTGTATATCCACCAAAATTTCTTCATCCGGCAATATCGGTGGCTTTGAATAAAACGCGGTATTTTGTTCGATTGTTAACTGATACCAGGAAATATGCTCTGGCGCCAAAGCAATTGCCTGCTGTAAATCAGCAACCGCTGCTTGTTGATTTTGTTCCGGCAAACCGTGCATTAAATCCAGATTGATATTATCGAACCCGGCTTTACGCGCAACATCTATTGCGCGTAAAGCTTCATCCCCATTATGAACTCGCCCAAGCAATTGTAATTGGCGATTTTGAAAACTTTGAATGCCGATGGATAAGCGATTCACCCCGGCCATTCGAAAACCCGAAAACTTTTCCTGTTCAAATGTACCTGGATTGGCTTCCAATGTTATTTCTATATTATTTTCAAACCCAATAATTTCTTCTGCATCTTGCAAAATATTTGCTATAGCGGCCGCAGAAAAAATACTGGGGGTTCCACCACCAAAAAAAATACTGCTGAGTTTACGCCCCTGCGCCAAAATTTGATCCTGCTGTAAATCATGCCGTAATGCATCAACATACTCAGCTTCAGGAATATTATTATCGGATTGATGTGAATTAAAATCACAATAGGGACATTTACGAATGCACCAGGGAATATGAATATAAAGAGCAAGCGGTGGCAACATCAACGACATCAGAAATTTACCAATGTTGACATTTTTTGCACCAATTCGCGCATAGCTTTACCACGATGACTGATCCGGTTTTTCTCTTCTTTACTTAATTCAGCCGAGGCGCATTGATGTGATGGAACATAAAACAGTGGATCATAACCAAACCCTCCAACACCACGCGGTTCACGCAAAATCAAACCTTCCCATATGCCATGACAAATTATCGGGGTTGGATCTTGTGCATGACGCATGTATACCAATACTGCGTGATAACGCGCAGTACGTTTTTCTTCCGGCACGTCAATTAACTCTTGTAATAGTAATGCATTATTTTTTTCGTCATTTGCACCAACACCTGCATAACGCGCAGAATAAATTCCCGGACGTCCATTTAACGCGTCCACCTCAATACCAGAATCATCCGCGATCGCCGGCAAATGCGTTTTGATGCAGGCATAACGCGCTTTGATCAAAGCATTTTCAACAAAAGTCAAACCGGTTTCTTCTACTGATTCAGAAAAAAATTCTGATTGCGGATGAATTTCAAAACCACACCCGCCGAGCAGCTGTTGAAACTCTCGCAATTTTCCAGCGTTGCCACTGGCGAGGATTATTTTTTGGTTCATGGTTTTTTATCTTAAAAAATGGAATTGTTTGTTGCTCACAAGCTTCCCTCACCCTAACCCTCTCCTAAAGGGAGAGGGGATGACTCCCTGATTTATTCACTACGAAGCAATTTAATCCCCTCTCCCTTTGTGAGAGGGCTAGGTTGAGGGCAACATCAATCCTTATAAAGCGTCCGATTAAACTGCACTGTAATCGGCGATGAGCTTTCATTGGCTTTTACTTGAATATCAAAATACAACAAATCTTCATTGTTAAAAACGAAAGGTGCCAGATAATAAGTTACATCACCCTCTTTCACTTCAATAAACTTCAAATCCTGTTTTTGTTGCATCAAGTTACGTGTAACACCAGACACTATTGCAGGTAACCCAAGGCTGGTATTTCCATTTTCAGTTTTGACCAGACTGATATTGACCAATGCGCGATCTTTACCACGCACCAACTTAAATTGTTCAGCAACTGATGCAGGGATATCCGAAGAATTAAACACATTAAAATGAACTGTGTAATCGCCCGCTTTTTGTGAAGTGACGATTTCTTTGGCTTGATCAATTTGTGCAGCCGCAGCAGTTGATAACATGCATAAAAGAATGCCAAGCCATAAAATTTTCATCAGGACTTACTCAAATGATAAATAGCGGTTTCACCAAATAAATTCGGCATTATGTCCTTGAAAAAACTTTGTGAGGATTCGTTAACTACCTGACGATGAATCACTTTAATTTCCCGTTCACGGCAGAGCACTTCAAAATCTTTAAAAGTACAAAAGTGAATATTAGGTGTGTCGTACCATTCGTAAGGCAACAAATCGGATACCGGCATACGACCGCGAGTGAATAAATGGAAGCGCGCCTTCCAATGCCCGAAATTGGGAAAGGTCACTATACATTCTTTGCCCACGCGCAGCATTTCATCCAACACCAAATGAGGGAAATGCAACGTCTGTAATGCTTGCGTCATCAATACAGTATCAAAACTTTTATCAGCAAAATTACCAAGGCCACGATCCAGGTTTTGTTCGATTACATTTAAACCTTTATCAATACAAATATTAATTTGTGCAGGATCAATTTCCAAACCATAGCCTTGCACTTGTTTGCTATCAATTAAATACTTGAGCAAAGTACCATCACCACAACCCAAATCGAGAATGCGACTTTGTTGTGGAATCCAATGTTGAATTTCATTTAAGTCTATTCGCATCTTATACACTCACACCAGCCATGTAACGCGCAAATACTTGCTGATAGCGTTCATCTGGCAATAAAAAAGCATCGTGGCCAAATTTGGACTCAATCTCAGCATAGGTAACGGATTTGTTTGCACCCACCAGGGCATCGACAATTTCACGCGAGCGCTCCGGTGCAAATCGCCAATCAGTGCTGAATGAGATCACTAAAAATTTCGCACGCGCTTGTTGAAATGCGATCACCGGATCATCATCGTATTCGCGCGCAAGATCAAAATAGTCCAGCGCTTTGGTAATACGCAAATACGAATTGGCATCAAAGGTATTGGCAAAACTATCACCTTGATAACGCAAATAACTTTCAATTTGAAATTCTACTGGTTCAGCATTACCCAAATTAAAATTGCCGCTACGCAAATCACGCCCGAATTTTTCGCCCATGGCGTAATCAGATAAATAAGTAATGTGGCCGATCATACGCGCAATTGCCAAGCCATTTTTGGGTAAACTGTCATGGTCAAGATAATAGCCATCATGAAAATTTGGATCGCTCATAATCGCTTTGCGTGCAGCTTCATTAAATGCAATATTTTGTGCCGACAATTTCAATGCAGACGCAATCACAATTGCGTGACGAATGCGCTGCGGATATTGCAGTGCCCAACGCATCACCTGCATACCGCCCAAACTCCCGCCAACAATTGCAGCCCAACAATCAATGCCCAACACATCAGCAAGGCAGGCCTGACTCGCCACCCAGTCCCGCACACGAATCATCGGAAAATCCGCTCCCCACACCTTCCCGGTCGCAGGATTAATTGAACGCGGCCCGGTGGAACCATGACAACCACCAATGTTATTTAAAGCCACGACAAAAAATTTATTGGTATCAATCGGCTTACCCGGACCAATATATGCGTCCCACCAACCCGGGCGTTTATCGTCGATTGAATGATAACCCGCAGCGTGATGATGCCCCGAAAGCGCGTGGCAAATCAGAACCGCATTCGATTTCGCCTCGTTTAATTGCCCATAGGTTTCATAAACAATTTCATACTCATCCAGCGTTTTACCGCAGGCAAGTAAAAGAGGTTGTGTAAAGTGATGGGTCTGCGGAGCAACCAGCCCCACAGAATCCGCCGGAATTACGTCTGGCATGAAAGTCTCGCGATAGGGAAAATGGGCGAAAGTCTAAAGAGACTCGCTATTTTCTGCAATCAACTTGAAAGGATTGACTCAATTCCTTGGCATTCGTTTGCTTGACAGATCCACAACGTCTGCCATTTTCAGCGCTACGGGAGCAGGCTCAACCAGTTTGTCCTCAATCCTATCCTGCATGGGCGATTTGACAACCTGGTGATACAAAGGCTCAAGCTGCTGAAGCGCGGCCTGCATTTGATAATAATTTGTCTGCAAGCTTTCAACCTGTTGGGCCAAGGTATTTTTTGTGCCTTGCAATTGTGCGAGCCGCAGCATGTGCTGCTCCAGTAAATGTTTTTGATATTGATTGTGATGATGCAAAGGTGCCAACGCTTCGCGCAACCAATACACAATATGCTGGTTGATGTCCACATACACTTGTCGCACCTCATTCACCAGACTGCTGATAAACCGGCTGATGAATGTACTTTTACTACTCAAAAGATTGGAGAGAGATGCGCGAAAATCATTGGCGTGATTATGTAATTGACGAAGGCGACGGCGCTGCTTTTGAATTTTCAGCAAATGACTAATCATCAAATCACCATCGCGAATACCGTGTTCAGGGCGAGAGTAAATGGATTTTACCACTCTGTTCACCCTGTCAATTTCACGCTCCAGATGTTGCATACTGCTATCAACATCATCAAAAAATTTTCCAATTGCATTTGAAAGCCCTTTTGTAGTCCAGCTTTCTGCAAGATTTTTGTGCGCTTGAATAATTTGTTTTTCCAGCAATCCGACACTCACAGGTGAGAGCAATGCAAGACGCTGTGATTCAATCAGCCGTTGGCTGGTACGCAACGACAGTGCCTGTTTGTGATAGTCATGGTGCGATTTGCGCACAGCATCTCGCATTTCCTGCAACTTGTCGGCATGGCTTCCGGGAACAGATGCACGCAGCTCAGCAATTTCTTTTTCACATTCTGTGACACGTCGGGCCAAGCCGTGATAAGAACGAATTATCATCTCTTCACTGTCAGCCATTAAAGAATTGCTGACAATTTGGTGTTGGTTATGCAGTACACATTCAGCTAACAAACGCTCCAATGTAGAAAAATGGCTGCGATCCAACAGCGCAGTATTTTTTCCAACCTTCGCCAGCAACCCCTGTTTCGCCGAAATCGGCAGCACATGTTCCGGTAACATCTTGAGCTGTTTTGCGGTTAATTTTCTCAGGCTGGCAATATTGGCTTCAATCTCCTGCTCACCATTCAAGTCATCCCATAAACTGTCAATTTTATTCAGGAGTGTAATAACAGTTGTGCAATTCTCCTGACGCAAAACCTGAATATGCTCCTGCCAAATTTGCATGTCGCTGCTGGTGACACCGGCAGCCGCAGAAAGCACAAACAAAATGGCCTGGGCTTCCGGTAAAGTTTTCAAGGTTAATTCGGGTTCATTACCCAATGCATTCAATCCGGGTGTATCCAGAATACGCAACCCCTGACGCAACAAAGGATGATCCAGATTAATCAGTGCGTGTCGCCAGGCAGGAACCATCACCATACCTTTTTCTGTTGAAGCTTCAACATCATCTTTGGTGAAACCTAACTTGATGGCTTCCGACATAGTGACTTGTTTACTGGCGCTGACCTGATTGATTGCAGCACGCATTTGTTCCTGATCATTAACATCAAAAGGAATGGTCACCCAATTTTGCGGAATGCGTTTGAATTTGGATAAATTGGTGCTGGTACGACGGGTTTCTATGGGCAGTAAACGCACACAGTTTGCCGGTTGCGATGCATCCCAAAAAATATCCGTGGGACACATGGTGGTTCGCCCAGGCTGCGAAGGCAATAATCGACGACCACCGCCCGTATATAACAGAGCATTAATTAATTCTGTTTTACCACGGGAAAACTCGCCCACACATGCAATCGTAAAACTATCACCCTGTAATATTTTTCTGGCGCGCTGAAGCGTTTTATAAACCTGATTATTGAGCATCTTATGGGTACGTCCCCAAAGCTCAAATGCTTGCAAACGTTCATCAAGTTCATGCTTCCACTGATGATAGTGGGTAACCTGGCGCTTTAATGATTTGAGATCCATAGGGAACACTCACAAAATACAGAGTTGAGGCGATTAAACATGAATAGCGCGCCAGAGACCAGATGCCTGTCGGCAAACGGTCAAAAATCCCGACCAAGGCGCAGTGAGTGATACTTTGAGAAACAACTATCCAATACAGGCTGTGATTTTTTAACATAAGAAAAATTAAATCAATATTTTTAGTTATATAAATTAATTGAAATTATTTTTACAGTGTTTATTGAAGATGTGCACCTGCCGGTAATGTTTTCGGCGCACGTATTCGAATATTTTTCTGGCGCCCTAATTCTCCGGACTCGATACATACCTGACTTTTTGCGACAGCAAACTCTTCACTCAACCAATCAATTAGCAATGCATTTGCTTTGCCATCAACGGGTGGAGCCTTGATTCGGAGCTTTAATCTGTCGCCATGCAAGCCACCAAATTCATTTTTACTGGCATTGGGTTGCAGATGGCAAAACAACAATAAATCGGTGTTTTGCCATTGAAAATGAGACCGGGACATTACCAGTATCCAATGACTATTTTGGAAATTACACCCAGATACTGCGCAGCATAATCAATCAACATATTGACAATCTTCAGACAAAGAAAGACAAAAATGGGCGAGATATCCAACATGCCGCCCAGGGGCGGAATTAATTTCCGGAAGGGTCTGGCGAAAGGCTCCACAATTTGGCCGGCAAGATTAAATAATGGATGATAAGCAAGTTGCGGAATAAAACTACCAATGATCGAAACCAGCAAAGCAATAAAAATTATTCCGGTTACATAAGTTGCCGCACCCAACATTCCCCACAGAATTAATAATATCGGATTTGCAAATATCGATGACCCCAGAGTGAGTAACAACAATATCGATGCCAGATATTGAACAAGGATGATCAGGACTATAGACGCCAGATCAATACCAAAAAATCCCGGAATAATTTTGCGAAAAGGTCGCAACAAAGGCTGTGTACCTTTGACAATCGCTTGTGACAGCGGATTGTAGAAATCTGCTCTCACCAACTGCAGCAGCAATCTCATAATGATGAAAAAAAGCAATACAGACATCAAGGTATAAACAATCAAATGAAATATGCTACTGATCATAAAAACTCCGGAATTTATTCACCTAATAACACAGATAATTCTGCTGCACGATTGCTGCAGGCCTGCATTGCATTTTTTACTGCTTCACGAATATTGTCTTTTTCAAATGACAAAATAGCTTGTTCAGTTGTGCCTTTCGGCGATGTTACACGACGACGCAGCTCGACAATATCAAGATCGCTTTGTTTTGCCAGATTTGCAGCGCCTAGCGCTGTTTGCAAAGTCAGTTGTGTTGCCATTTCTTTAGACAAACCCTGGGCAACGGCAGCATCAATCATGGCCTCCATAAATAAAAAATAATAAGCTGGCCCCGAGCCTGAAACAGCAGTAACTGCATTGAGCAGGGATTCATCTTCAACCCAACTCACAATTCCTACCGCGGACAAAATCGTATTGGCAAGTTGTTTTTGTTCATAGCTGACAAAGGTATTGGCAAATAATCCCGCAGCGCCCATCAATAACTGACTGGGTGTGTTGGGCATACAACGGACTATTGCATATTCGCCATTCAACCAACGCAATAAGCTATTGGTTGTAATACCAGCTGCCAGCGATATGACCAATGGTTTATGCATCAAGGCAACCGATAATTCGCTGGCAACCTGCTTCAATATTTGTGGTTTGACGGACAAGATCACCAAATCTGCATTTCGCACAGCAGCAAGATTGTCTGTTGTAATGGCTACAGAAAATTCATCCGCAACTTTTTGCAAACTTTCTATTCTGGGCCCCGATGCAATGATATTTTTCGCGTCATAACCTTGTTTTGTAAGGCCGCCAATAATGGCTTTGGCCATATTACCTGCGCCGATAAAAGCGATTTTTTTATTTGTCATCTTGATCTCAATTTCTCAATAAAAATTCAATTGTTTTTATTACTTTTTACAACCCGCGATCCAAAAATATCCGTTCCTACTCTCACCAATGTTGCACCTTCTGCAATAGCGATTTCCAAATCACCTGACATGCCCATCGACAAACTGTCCATGAAACTGTACTGATTTTTTAACTCGGTCATTTTACGAAAAGCAGCTCGCTGTTGTTCAGGATTATTTCCGGCTGCCGGTATCGCCATTAATCCACGCAATTGCAATTTGGGCAGGGATTTTACAGCGGCAACCAGTTCCGGCAATGCCTGCAGCTGCACACCGGATTTGGTATTTTCATCGTCTATGTTGATTTGAATGCAAACATTCAGTGCCGGTAATGATGACGGCCTTTGCTCTGATAATCGCTGGGCAATTTTCAACCTGTCCACACTGTGTACCCATGAAAAATGCTCCGCAATCAACCTGGTTTTATTGGATTGCACAGGCCCGATAAAATGCCACTCCAGATCCTGAAGATCAGTAAGTTGCTGTTGTTTATCCAAAGCTTCCTGTAAATAATTTTCACCAAACATTCGCTGCCCGGCGTGGTAGGCTTGGCGAATTGCACTCGCTGGTTGGGTTTTACTGACAGCGATCAGGCGCACAGTTTGTGGTTTTCGACCGGATTCCAACACCGCACGATTAATTCGTTCGGTGACTTTCTGCAACTTGTCGTCTATCTTTTGCATATCGTGTAGCCGTTGAATAGTTGTCCGACTGCCTCAACCCGTGTTGCAGTTGTTGGAAAGAATAAATATTGTCCAATTCTATAAGGTAAAGCTCATGGATATTACTGAACTTCTGGCGTTTAGTGCCAAACAAGGCGCGTCTGATTTGCACTTGTCTGCGGGATTGCCGCCCATGATCAGGGTTGATGGTGATGTGCGCAGAATTAATTTGCCACCCATGGAGCACAAACAAGTTCATGGTTTGATTTACGACATTATGAATGACAAGCAACGCAAGGACTACGAAGAATTTCTGGAAACCGATTTCTCATTTGAAGTTCCTGGCGTTGCCCGTTTCCGGGTGAATGCTTTTAACCAGAACCGTGGTGCCGGTGCCGTTTTTCGTACGATTCCTTCCAAAGTATTAACCATGGAAGAGTTGGGCATGGGCAATGTATTCCGCGATATTTGCCATGTACCGCGCGGTCTGGTTTTGGTAACAGGGCCAACAGGATCGGGCAAATCAACTACGCTGGCCGCGATGATCGATTACATCAACGACAACCGCTACGAACACGTACTGACCATCGAAGACCCTATCGAATTCGTGCATGAATCAAAAAAATGCCTGATTAACCAGCGCGAAGTTCATCGCGATACACACGGATTTGCTGAAGCCCTGCGTTCCGCACTGCGTGAAGACCCCGACGTGATTCTGGTTGGTGAGATGCGCGACCTGGAAACTATCCGTCTGGCACTGACTGCAGCAGAAACAGGGCATATTGTTTTTGGAACCCTGCACACCACATCCGCCGCCAAAACCATTGACCGTATAGTTGACGTATTCCCGGCTAACGAAAAAGCGATGGTACGCTCGATGTTATCCGAATCACTGCAAGCAGTAATATCGCAAACACTGTTGAAGAAAAATGGCGGCGGCCGCGTAGCCGCACACGAAATTATGCGCGGTACTGCCGCAATTCGTAACTTGATACGTGAAGATAAAGTTGCGCAGATGTATTCTGCCATTCAAACCGGTGCGAGCCTGGGCATGCAGACTATGGATCAATGTTTGTCTGATTTGGTTGCACGCAGAATAATTGCACGCGACCAGGCCAAAGCCAAAGCCAAATTCCCGGAAAATTTCTAATTAAACAAACCACCCTCCCCTTCGAAAGAGGAGGGAACAAAAATTAGCAGGTATTTATTATGGACTTTGATCGTTTATTAGCATTAATGGTGGAAAAAGGTGCATCGGATTTATTTATCACAGCCGGTGTTCCCCCTTCAATGAAAGTCCATGGCAAAATCTTGCCCGTAACTGCCACTCCGCTGGCTCCGGAAAAAGCGCGCGAGTTGGTGCTAAGCGTGATGAATGAAAAACAACGCACAGAATATTTGGAAAACAAGGAGTTGAATTTTGCAGTAAGTGCACGTGGAATTGGCCGTTTTCGTGCGAGCGCTTTTTATCAACGCAACCTGACCGGAATGGTTCTACGCCGCATCGAAACCAAAATCCCTACGATCGATGAGTTAAGTCTGCCGGAAATAGTCAAAGAATTAGCTATGACCAAACGTGGTCTGATTATTTTTGTCGGTGCAACCGGTACCGGTAAATCCACATCACTTGCGTCGATGATCGGCCATCGCAATAAAAATTCAAAAGGCCATATTATTTCGATTGAAGATCCCATCGAATTTATTCATCAACACGAGGGCTGCATTATTACGCAGCGCGAAGTGGGAATTGATACAGAATCATTTGAAGTTGCATTGAAAAATACCTTGCGTCAGGCACCCGATGTGATTCTGATTGGCGAGGTGCGTTCGCGCGAAACCATGGATCACGCGATTGCCTTTGCCGAAACCGGCCATCTGTGTTTATGTACACTGCACGCCAACAATGCTAACCAGGCACTGGATCGCATCATTCACTTCTTCCCTGCTGATCGCCATCGTCAATTATGGATGGATCTCTCTCTCAATTTAAAAGCGATTGTTGCGCAGCAATTAATTCCAACACCTGACGGCAATGGTCGTCGCGCTTGTCTGGAAATTATGATCAATACCCCACTGGCGCAGGATTTAATTCGCAAGGGTGAAGTGGCCGATCTTAAAGATCTGATGAAACGTTCCACTGAACTTGGTATGCAAACTTTCGATCAGGCGCTCTACAATCTTTACGACAACGGCGAAATCACTTACGAAGACGCACTGCTTCACGCCGACTCACCAAACGATCTGCGTTTGATGATCAAACTCGCCAGCGAAACCGATGCCAACTATTTGTCACACGCTGCCGACAGCTTGTCGATACAAACCGAAGAACAAAATAATCGCGGCCGGATGTTTTGATTTTTAGTTTGTAGGTTGGAAGAGCGCAGCGACTTCCGACATTTTGATTTTTAATTTCAAAAAAATTGTCGGAAGTCGCTGCGCTCT
>CAMLML010000068.1 GCA_946481095.1 uncultured Cellvibrio sp. | reverse complement strand
ACGGCGCAATCGATTGGTAACCTGGCTGCCATGGCACTGGATCTTCGTGAATCGGTAGCCGGTTTCAAATTGCCGGAAGAGGATGTGGATACACGCCGTTTTGCGCAGGCACCAGCCAATCGCAACAGCGCCAATGAATATGATTCTGAAATTATTGATCTGGATGACGAATTGTTACCGGACGATGACCTCTACTCAGAATCCAGAGCCTGATCACCCGGAGAGTTTCAAACAGGTGTTATATGGCTTGGTCACTGCGCTCGCTACCAGAACTCACCGAAGAACAATTTGCCCAATGGGGCAAATTGTTTGAAGAGCGAACGGGAATACAAATTGTGCCGCAACAAAAACCCTGGTTGGAATCGCAGGTGTTTGCGCGCATGCGCGAATTGCGATACGAGCATTATGATGACTATCTGGCTTTTGTTTCGACAGGTGTTGCCGGTAGGTTGGAGTGGGCAATTCTTGCTGACAAAGTTTCCGTTAAAGAGACCACTTTTTTTCGGCATCGTGATTCTCTGGAATATGTTCGCCATTATCTCCAGCAAAAAATTTACAACAAAACATTAACAGACAGTTTTGATGTCTGGAGTATAGGCTGCTCAACCGGTGAAGAGCCTTATTCACTGGCGATGGTCATCAACGATTGCTTTGAACTGGCAAATTTAAATTCCTATTACGGTGTAACTGCCATGGATATCAGCCAAACCGCTTTGGCTGTTGCACGTAAAGGGCGCTATCAAAAACGCCGGATGGAATTAATGAAACCGGAAGAGATAAAACGCTATTTTATCCAATGCACGGATGGCAGTTATGAAGTTGCCAGCAAATTGCGTGAGCGTGTTTGTTTTACACAAGCCAATATTATCAATGCTCGCCAATTACCGAATGTGAAGGTTGATGTTATTTTTTGCCAGAATTTGTTGGTTTATTTTCGTCGCTGGTTGCGACGTGATTTATTAAATGCGTTAGTCGATCGCTTGAAACCAGGAGGACTTTTAGTCGTCGGTTTGGGTGAAGTGGTCGATTGGGAACATCCGAATATTCAGCGCACTGAAGATGATCATGTGCAAGCATATTTGCGTGTTGAGCCAAAATAAAATGAGGAACGACCTGCATGGCAGATAATCGTAATTATGCCGCTCTTGATTGGCTGGTACATGAAATCAGTGAGACCCTGAAAGAAGCGCGTCAGTCACTCGAAAGTTACGTTGAGAACCCCGGTGATACAGCAAGAATCCGTTTTTGCCTGACACACATCCATCAAGTGCATGGCAGCTTGCAGATGGTGGAATTTTATGGCGCCGCCATGCTTGCCAACGAAATGGAACAACTCACCCAGGCGATGATTGCCGGTCGCGTCAGCAATGCCACTGAAGCACAGGAAGTGTTGATGCGTGCGATATTGCAATTTCCGATTTATCTGGAACAAGTCAAACAAACCCGTCGTGACAATCCATTAATTGTATTGCCCCTATTAAATGATTTGCGCGCAGTACGCGGCGAAAGTTTACTCACTGACACCAAATTATTTATGCCCAATCTGGCACCGGCCAAAAAAGTATCCGGCGCTCGTTTGGATGTCACACAAGACAACGTGCAATTTCAAGCCATGGCGCTCAAGTTGCGTCAGATGTATCAATATGCTGCGTCAGGTTTCATTCGCGGTATTAACACTGACGAAAACTTGTCTTACTTACAAAAAGTGTTTTCGCGCATGCAAAAACTGACGCACGGAACTGCACGTTTTGCACTCTGGGATATTTGTCTGGCGCTGCACGAAGCTTTGGCAGTTGATGCACTGGAACCCAGTGTTGCAGTTAAAAATTTACTGCGTCAGTTGGATAAGGAAATCAAATTATTGGCCGTGCACGGGGTGAAGGCACTAACCAGTTTCACCAATGATGAATTAATCAAAAACTTACTTTATTACGTTGCGCGTGCAGGTAAAAATTCACCCGGATTTTTACCTAATTCCCACCTGCAGCGCGTCTATGAAAATTACCAGCTGGAACAAGCTTTACTGGAAGGTAAGGAAGCGGCCAATGGTGAACCGACCAACATGATTGCAGCCCCCGATGCTGAGGCCATGCGTTCGGTTGTTGCGGCACTGAAAGATGAATTGAATCTGGTGAAAAATGCACTGGATATTTGTCTGGCTGGTGGCGACCACCATCAAAGTATTTATGAATCTCTGCCAATTATTAAACGTGTTGCTGACACACTGGCGGTGCTGGGTCTCGGTAATATCCGCAAAAAATTATTGCAACAAGGTTCGAATTTAAAACAAATTGTTGAGTCTGGAAAAAATCTCACCAACGACGAACTTCTGGGTGCAGCAAGCCAAATCATCAGTATCGAAAATACACTGGATAGTTTGCTCGATAGCAATCCAACCTTACAGGAACCCGGTTCGGATGCAGAAATCACATTGACTCGCGCCAAGGAGGCTGTATTACGTGAATCCCGCAACGGACTTGAACACGCAAAAGACGCCATAGTGGAATACATTGCGTCGCAGTGGAACGTCGAACATTTGCAACCAGTTCCGGCAACTTTGCGGGAAATTCGTGGCGGTTTGGAAATTATGCCACTGCCACGGCCAGCAAAAATTTTGGGGGCTTGTGCCGCTTATATCGAAGAACAATTGTTACTGAATGAAGAGCGTCCACAGTGGTCAACGCTTGATACCTTGGCAGATGCTATTACCAGTGTTGAATATTATCTGGAACGATTAACCAGCGGTGGCCGCAAAGAAGAAAATGATTTGCTGTTAACGGTTGCCGAAGAAAGTGTTGCCTCTCTCGGTTACGCTGTGGCCAACATTGAAAATCTGGAAAGTTCACCGGAAACCAATCTTGCAGAAACCAAACCGGTCGCTCATTCCACTGATGAAGATTCCGAAAATTTAAGTGCTGCTTATGCACTGTTGCAACCTGAAGTGGAAGAGGTTGTAGAAAAAGTTTCTTCAAATGTGCAAATCAAATCCAGTATTGAAGAAGAAATTGTTGAAGAAAATGACGAGCCCGAATCGACGCCCATAGTTGAAACCACGAGTGTTGCTGAAAAAATTTCTCCCACCGAAAAAACTCCTCCAGCTGCTGCTACTGCAGTCGGCGGCGGAGTGATTACACGCGATAACAACGATGATATCGATGAAGAGATCATCGAAATATTTGTTGAAGAAGCAGCTGAAGTGACTGCTACTATCGGAGAATTTTTCCCGCTCTGGGCAGCTGATCAGGAAGATAAAGATTCATTGATTGAGTTCCGCCGTGCATTCCACACATTGAAGGGAAGCGGACGCATGGTAGGCGCAAACGAAATTGGTGAGTTGGCATGGTCTATCGAAAACATGTTGAACCGTGTCATCGACCACACCATAGATGCAACCGCCATCCACATTAATATTATTGAAAAAGTTCGGCAGTTATTACCCGACATGATCGCGGCTTTCCGCGATAACTCCCCCAATCCACATGCAGCTCTGGCAGAAACATACCGACAACAAGCACATAGTTTGTCGCAGGGCATTATTCCTGTTGAATTGCAAAATGAAACTGCATCCACTGCAACCTCATCACCTGTTGAAGAAGTTGAATTGGATGAATTGGTATTGGATACAGAAGAAATTCTCGCAGACGCAGTTCAGGATCAATCTGACGAGCAGGATTTAACTGTAGAAGTTTCATCTGATGATGAGGATATTATTGAGCTGGAAGATGAGCCAGAAGAGTTGACGCTTGAATTGGTTGATGAATCAACCGCAGATTCCGATGATATTGAAGAACTGGAATTGGAGCTTGACGAAAACGATCAGGCTGATGAAGTGAATTACCCTGAAATTTCAGAAGAAACTTATATCAGTCAGGCTTATGCAGAGGCGTCTGCGAGTATTGAAGATACTGTCGAAGAAATTGGTGTTGAAGATAACGGTATTGAACAGAGTCAGGAAAACACCTTGCCTTTGATGGAAGTTATCGCCGAAGAAAGCGAAGACACTATTGAAGCAGAACATATTGCGCCTGCCGTGCAAGCAACAGAAATACCGGAACACCATCTGTTGGATATTGATGATCCCGATGCACAACTCTGGGAAATTTTCTGCGCTGAAGCAGAAAGCCATTTGCAAGTAATTGCGGAATTTATTGCCTTTATGGAATCTATCGCACCGCTGTATGAACCACCCAGCGAACAGATTCAACGTGCACTGCATACCTTGAAAGGCAGCGCACATATGGCAGAAATTACACCCGTTGCTGAATTGGCAGCACCGCTCGAGAGATTGCTGAAAGAATTGCGCTCTTATCACGTCAGAATTGATGATGATATTTTGCAACTTCTGCGTGATACAGTTGATTACACTCAATCTGCGTTGTTACAACTCAATCAAAATGAATCTGTCACTATTCCTCGCCTGCAACAATTTATTGCGCGGGTAAATGAATTACGTGATCTGCACATCACACCACTGATTCGCCAACAAGAATTAGCCGAGAATGGAAAGCGTCCGGTCGATCCGGAATTACTTGCTGTATTCATGGCAGAAGACATGAATTTGTTGTTGAACTCGGACAAAATTATTGACCAGTGGCAAACAAATCCAAACGACACTGCCCCTTTGTATCCAATGGTTGCAGAATTGAATCGCCTGACCCAGGCAGCAGCTCACGCGTATTTGCCGCCTATGGCTGAATTGGGCGAAAAAATTCGTACAGTTTACGACGCCATCATTGCGGGCCATTTGATTTGTAATTCATCTATCTGTGCCAGTTTAAACGCTGCACATTCTGCGTTGTTGGACATGGTAGATGCCGTTGCTGCGGGACAAAACCTGTTGCGTATACCTGATGGCATTAACGAAGTGCTGGATGAAATCCTCAGCAATGAAATAGTGACCCTGACAGCACTGAGCGATGACCTGCATCAGGAAGCAGAAGATTCTGAAGTTGAAATTGAATACAGTGAAATACCATTACCAACAGCAGAAATCGAAATCACTGAGCAAGCCGATGCAGATCAGGATGAAGAAATTTATTTAATGGACGAAGAGGATGAGCTTGCAGTTGCAGAGGAAACCGTTGAGCTTATTATTCCTGAAGAAACATCTGCAACTTATATCCCAAGTGATCTGGATGAAGAACTGGATCAAACTTCTGAAGAAATTTTGAAAAATATTCATGCGGCCAACCTTGCCGATTTTGCGCTTAAATCTGCTTCGCCCGAGAAAGCACCTCCAGCGGCTGTTCAGGCTGAAACGCTTGCAACCGATGAAGAAGACGATGAAGATTTCGATGCGGAAATTGTTGAAATATTTGTCGAGGAAGCAGCCGAATTACTGGATGATCTGGACAGGTCTTTGCACGACTGGCAAGAAGATTGGAACAATCAGGATGCCATCGAAGAGATGAAGCGCTTGCTGCACACCTTCAAAGGTGGTGCACGTTTGGCAGGCCTCACCCGCATTGGCGATTTGTCGCATGACTTTGAAACCCAGATTATTGATCTGGATACCGATAGCCAACTGGATCAGATTTTCTTCCAGAAATTACACGAATATCAGGATCAACTGCATTCCGGTGTTAATCGCGCACGTGCGCGCTTGAATGGTGAGACACCAGCAGCTGTAACGCCTCAATTGCCGAAGCCATCTGTTGAAGAACAGGCCAGCAGTTTTGGCAAACCCACAATTGTGGTTGATAACACCCGCGCTGCTGCCTTTGAACCAGTGGATGAGGATGATTTGCCGGAAGTAGACAGCAATCCGAATGTCGTCGCTTTTACGCCCAGACCCAAACCGGAATTACCGGCTACCACTGCAACCGGCAACAAGAATTTACCTGACTTTATTACCATGCCCGGCTCTGCGCAGGCGCATTTGGCAGCCCGACGCACAGGTCCGCAAGAAGTGGTCAAAGTGTCCGCTGAGTTGCTGGAAGAGTTGGTAAACCTTGCGGGTGAAACCTCTATCAGCCGCGGCCGTATGGAACAGCAGGTAACTGACCTGGGTGGTGCTATCGAGGAAATGGATTCCACCATCCAGCGTCTGCAGGAACAGCTGCGTCGTCTGGATATTGAAACTGAAGCACAAATTCTGTTCCGTCAGGAACAAATGGCGCAGCACGAAGAATTTGACCCACTGGAAATGGACCGTTACTCCCAACTCCAGCAATTATCGCGTTCATTAATCGAGTCGGCCTCTGACTTGATGGATTTGAAATACACCCTGTCGGATAAAACCCGCGACACTGAAACACTTTTGTTGCAACAGTCACGCATTAACACCGATCTGCAAGAAGGCCTGATGCGTTCACGCATGGTGCCCTTCTCTCGTCTGGTTCCCCGTTTGCGCCGCATAGTCAGACAGGCAGCCACTGAACTGAACAAAGAAGTCGATTTCGATTTGGATAACGTCGAAGGCGAAATGGATCGTACCGTATTGGAACGTATGGTTGCCCCTCTCGAGCATATGCTGCGTAACGCAGTAGACCATGGTATCGAAATGCCCTCCGACCGCTCTGCCGCTGGCAAATCGGCCAATGGCCGCATACTGCTCAGCCTGGCGCGTGAAGGCGGCGATGTGGTATTGCGACTGAAAGACGATGGTCGCGGGATCAACTTGCAACGTGTACGGGAAAAAGCAATCGAACGCGGATTGATGGCCGCTGATGCAAGACTCGCCGATGAAGAAGTGATCCAATTTATTTTGCACGCCGGTTTCAGTACCGCTGAAAAAGTCACCCAGATATCGGGTCGCGGTGTGGGTATGGATGTGGTCGCCTCCGAAATCAAACAGCTCGGCGGCAACATGGTGATCAACTCTGTCTGGGGACAGGGAACCGAATTCATCATTCGCTTACCATTCACCGTATCGGTTAACCGTGCACTGATGATCCAGATAGGTGAAGACCTCTACGCAGTACCCTTGAATACCATCGAAGGTATTGTGCGTGTCAGCCCCTTTGAACTTGAACATTTCTATCAGGATCCTGCCAGCAAGTTTGAATACGCAGGTGAACAATATCTGGTGCGTTATCTGGGTGGATTCCTGGATACCGACAACAAACCCAAACTGGACGGCCAAAGCTTGCCATTACCGGTGATACTTGTTCGCAGCGCCGATCAAACCGTTGCTTTGCAGGTGGACCGACTTTTGGGTAGCCGCGAAATTGTGGTGAAGACACTGGGTATGCAATTTGGCTCCGTACGCGGAGTATCGGGAGCCACCATCATGGGTGATGGTAGCGTAGTGGTGATCCTTGACCTGCACGCCATGATCCGTGAACAACGCGCCCTGAACCTGCAGCTGCTGGAACTGCCAAGCTTGTCGGCTCCAGCCCCGGAAGAAGATTCTGGCGAAAAAACCGTTATGGTGGTGGACGATTCGGTAACTGTGCGCAAGGTAACCAGCCGCTTCCTGGAGCGCGAAGGTTTCCGTGTTATCACCGCAAAAGACGGCGCCGAAGCATTGCAATTACTGCAGGATCAAATCCCGGATTTGATGTTGCTGGATATTGAAATGCCTCGAATGGACGGCTTTGAAGTCGCGAAAAATGTTCGTTCCAGCTCGCGCATGAAAGATTTGCCTATCATCATGATCACCTCCCGAACCGGCGACAAACACCGCGAGCGTGCATTCGGTTTAGGCGTCAACAAATACATGGGCAAACCCTATCAAGAGGACTTGTTGCTGGCCAACATCAGGGAATTGTTGAAACAGCGAGTGCATTAATACTGTGGCTGGATTGCAAGTGGGGCTTGTGGTTGACACAGCCAGTAAGCAAATTCCACTGACCCAACTCATCTTGCAGGCCGGGCACAGGGTTGCGTGCCACTGGGTACTGAGTTCAGGCACCGCCCCTGAACTCATAGAACCCCAGGTCTGGTTGCTGGATATTTCCAGTGATTATGAAGGTGAGTCGCCTCTGGTTGACCAGTTACTCAATCAGGATCAGGTGCCTGTGTTGTTGATTGACAGTTCCGAAGCAAAACATTTTGCAGAAGGTCAAGCCGCCTGGATGAGGCGCACCCAACAGCGCTTGCAACAACTGACTGGCGACATAGAGCTCCAAAAAAACAAGGCCGCCAATGAATGCTGGATACTGGCCGCCTCAACCGGTGGTCCGGGGGCTGTAAACCGGTTTATCCAGGAACTGCCGATTGATCTATCGATTGCTTTTTTGTACGTGCAGCATATTGACCCGCGACAAGGTGAGAGTCTGGCGCGCAGCATGAGCAAAAGTGCAGGTTATGTTTGTGAAGTGGCAGAACATGGATCTGTATTGTCTGCTGGCAAAATCCTGCTGCTGACATCAAAAGAACGAATTGAAGTATTACCCAATAAAACCCTGTGCCTGCATAAAGACAGTGTTTGGAATGGCAACTACGTACCTTCGATCAATCAATTGGTCGCCAATGTTGCCCGTATTTACAAACAGTCTTGCGGCTTGATTATTTTTACCGGCATGGGTGATGATGGTGCCGCCAGCTGTCGTTTGTTAAATCAACAGGGAGGCGTGATCTGGGCACAATCACCCGAGAGTTCCACCAGTGATTCCATGCCACAAGCGGCTATTGCCACCAATTGTGTCAGCCTCATCGGAACCCCCGAACAACTGGCGCACGCACTGGTTGCACGACAAGCATTAGCCTGAGTATCAAATTACTAACAGAGTAACGACTATGACAGAAATTCAGCAAATTGAAGGAAGCACTCAGGAAGTTGCCAGCCTGCTGATTCCCATGAACGGAAACCATTTGCTAATTCCGAACGTAACGGTTGCTGAAATTGTTCCTGTGAGCCAGGTCACACCCGTACTACGTTCTCCCGATTGGTACCTTGGCAACTGCCGATGGCGGGAACAAACTGTGCCTTTGCTTGCCTATGAAGTATTAAATGGCGATGAAAAACCTTTTGTAAACGCACGTTCACGTTTTGCTGTATTGAACACCACCGGAAAAGACGATTCACTGCCATTTATTGCTGTATTAACCCAAGGCTTGCCCCGACTGGCGCGCGTGACTGAAGAAGAAATTATGAAGCGCGATGATGTCGAAAATAAAAGCTTTGAATTAATGCATATATCATGGGCGGGTGAAGATGCAGTGATTCCCAACATTCCCAAAATGGAATCTTTCTTTCTCAATTATTTACTGACCAATAAACGTTAAGATCTCAAGATGCAAATTACATTTTTAAAATTCAGTTTTATTTTATTTATCACCACACTGCTGGCAGCCTGCGGCGCCGAGCGCGACACTCCTTTTAATCCCAGTGGCGGCACCTCCTCTTCTTCCAGCATTCCTGTTGGTGCATCCATCACCATGAACCTGCTTTATCAAAGCGATGCACCGCAACCCACTTTTGTTGAAACTGCCAGCAAACAAATTGTCACCATCCGCACCCAGGATGAATTCGATTTTTTCTGGGATACCTATGCCAATGGCCAAACCTTTAATGAAATCGATTTTGAAATCGGCCAGGTCATACTGTTGGATCTGGGCAACATAGGCACTTGCACACAATTACTGAACTACCGCAGCAACAAAGCCAACGAATTTTCTGACAACACAGTACGCGTAGTCTTCTCCTATCGCGACACCCAAAACAGCTCATCCACATCCAGCTTCAGCGAATCAAGCTGCGCCAACATAGAAAACAAACGCCCCTTCTATTTTTACTATGTTGAGTCCCGCAAAAAAATCGTGGTTGAAGAGCAAGTGATTTATTGATTGGATGCAGCAATTAAAAACGGCTTCGGAAAAAAGCGAATCAAATTTGATTCGCTTTTTTGTTTTCTAAAAAACACAAGGAATTCCTCAGCCTGAAAGCTGAAAAAGCACTCCATAAATGGATATCACTGAAATAGGAAAATCTGATCGAGATATAAAAATTGTGAACACTTTAAAATATTCTGGATTATTCTTTATTATCAGCGCAGTCCTGATAATTTTATTAGGACTGAGCACATACCTATGGAAACCTATCGATGCCCAAGTTTCTTACTACAGTAAAAATAATATTTGCATAGGTGGATATTCAAACGTTTCGCATCCAAGAGTTCAACAAATCAAATCGGGCATCTGCAATTACATTAGTATTGACTATCACTACACATTGCATCAGAAATTATACTCAAAAAAATTTATCGGGTTTTACCTGCCCATCAATGTTTATTTAGAGCTAGTGGAGCCATATAAAAAAATAACCGTCTACTATCTACCTTTCTTTCCTGACGTGTCAGTTATTAAAAGAGGAGTCGGCTTTGGATTGACTTCAATTTTATTTTTCATAGGTTACTTTTGTTTACTGGTAAGAAAAAAGCTTTTGAACCTAAGCACTGAAAAATACAGTAATACTACCGATTGAAAATATGGAGACATAGTTTTCGCCTGAAAACTTGCAGCGCAGTAAAAATTATTCAGTAATTTTTCAAAATTTCGATAAAAATAACCCACGCGATAAATCAGGTGGGTTATTTTTCCAATTAATATTGGAATAACAGTTAAGAATTAACTCAGCAATTTTTTTCGCTGATGCTGATATTCGCGCTCACTGATTAATTTATCACGGCGTAAGGATTCCAATCTTCTTAGTTTTTCATCGAACGACAATTCAACTTTTTTAGTTTCTATATCAATCTCTTCAGTTGCTATTCCCTTTTCAGTAAACACATTGATTGCGCTAAAAATAACAACCGCCAGCACAACACCTACCCATATAACTCCAAAAAATCCCGACTGCGCTAAAAGACCGCTAAATATTCCAAAAACGCCCATAAAAATCCCTACTACCATAACGGCACCAGATACAGCTTTTCCAGGTTTCACTCTAACTGTTTTCATGCTGAGTTCCTCTTATTCAATAGCCAAAGGCCCCATCTCTGAAAGATATCTCTGTTTTTGAATTTCATAAGCTTTTCTAGCGCTTTCTGGTATTGAATTATCAAAGGCACCCAGCCCTAGCTCAATTCTTTTTTGTTCCAACTCATCGTAAATTTTATGTGCCTTCATACGAACTTGATTCTTATCAGCCTCGCTTAAGCTAGTGGGTAACCCGAGATGTTGGTATGCGTTAAAAAACATTCTTTGCTGATCGTATTTATCAGCCAATGAGCCTCGCATTGCCATAAACTCATAGTGCGCCAGTATAGTTGTCACCGTATCCAGTTTTTCTTCATCTGTTAAATTTGGAGATAATAGCTTCCTAACCTCACGATTCAACCCCGGCATTGAGGTAAGCAATTGCCTATCCCCATATAAAATAGTCTTTTGCACTAGCTCATTGTGCTTTTCATTATAGATGAGAACATTTTCTGGATTTTGCTCATTTTTTAGCAACTCAAGATAACGCAATGCTAGCACTTTCATAGCCCTTACATCGCCATTTTTAATTAGCTGTTCTAACATATTATCATCGTAAGTAGCATAATCTTGATGTTCAATTTTTGACTTAGTTACATCATCTTCGTGCCAATCTACTAAATTCTGTCGATCTTCATCTGTTATTCCATGTGCATCTTTTGTATCAGCACCAGATTGGACTTGCTCGATTCTATTATTTGAGATTGAGGAAGCAGAAGAATCGATTGTATTTGCTACATTTATTTTTTTGCTTTCAGAAAAAAACACTTGCCAAAAGGCAAGTGTCGAAACTACAAAAAAAATAATGATTACAGTTTTTTTGATCATATCAATTTTCTCAATAATCTTATTTATAAAATTCAGCACATTGAGCGTTATTCCACGAGCGGGCAACAGCTTCTTGATTCGTTTTTCTTTCAGCGCACAGTTTCTCGCCCATGTTCTGATAGGATGACACTGTATTAATACACTTCTCATAATTAGGGTTTTGAATCGTATATGTAATTGACCCAAACAAAAATCTGTATTCCCCTCCTCCAGAAATAGACCATTCGCCATTACTCAAACTATTACAATTACCAACTTCTCTAGCAAAATCTTTTGCAGTTTCTGACATACACCTTCCATTCTCGTTTTCTATTTTCCCCTTTTCGTCAGCGCATTGCTTTTGTTTATGAGCTTCTGTGCTAAAGGTAGGGCTATAGCTCGTATTTACAGCAGGTGGTTGTGTCAAACCACTGGGAATAGAACCTCCAACAGGATAACAAGCAACGGTGTGTGTGCCGGAAGGCACGCAGATTATCTGCGCAAATGACACTTCAGAAATCATTATCAACATTAAAAATAGAAAACCCCAATACAATTTTTTCATTTTTTTAAAAACTCCATAATAATAAATGACACCTTTCAAACTATAAGTTCAGTTCGATACAAATGTGATTAAATTGAAATACAACAAGAGAGGAATTTGGCGACAGGATTTTCGTCTAATCCCTGACTTACTTTCGGAGCGGGAGGCTACCCCCCCCCCAATGACATTTGTCAATTATTATTTTTGGACATTATCTTTGAACAAACGATTGAAAAACTTAAATTGATATAAGCCGAAAGACACTGCACGTTATTCAGCAACAAGTGCGCTCACACCAACCACTTCTCCACCGGCAGATCATCAATAGTTTCACCAGCGGGCGGGGTCGCATCGGGTTTGTAGCCTTGCTTTAACGCATCCAACACGCTTTGATGGATCAATTGTCCTGCGCGCATTTTTCGATTTACTTTTTCCAGTTTAAATTTTTCGATTAATTTTCCGACGACGGGAATTGAATTCCAGAATTCGTTATAGCTGTTGCGGATTTCACCTTCGGGATTTTGCATTTTCCATCCGGGGATGTGGGATAAATCCAATATCAAGCCCTGGTGTTGTACTTCGTTTAACATCCAAAAAAGTGCGATATTGGAAAGATTGGAATCGACATAACCACCACCTACATTTGAATGAGCACCAACGAACCAACATTCTTTCATGGTGATAAATGTTTTCGCATCAAAATAAACAGGGAGAAATTCTTTTCGTTGTTCATCCAGTGCTAATGCCTGACGAAAATGTTGGATGTTATTTGGGCTTTCCTGATGAAAATCATTAAGACTGTCAGCCAATGCCAGCGCACCTACTGTCTCCCACACCCCCACAAAGTCGATATTCACTGATTGCATGGCGCTTGATTTTGTATAACCGGATTTTTTATCGCGATAAGCATTCAATAGCTCCCACAATTCAACATCGCTAATTAATCGTGGACGCTTGGGCAAACCTACATAGTCAATAAATCCTGTCAAACTGCGCAATGCAAAAGCGCCTCGACTGAATGCAAATCCGATAATTTTATCGCCGGTTTGCCAGCGTTCAGCCAAAAACCGGTAAGCATCGACTATGCGTTCCGTTGTTCCTGCGCCAGTTGTACCTTCAAATTTCTTTGCCAATTCCGAGCCTCTGGATCCCACACCGTTCAAATATAATATTTCGCCCGATTGCTGTGACAAAGCTGCAATTGAACCGTAGGGTTTTGTGTCATCCAGCCTTTGTTGACTCAGAGATTCCCAGGTAATTTGTACATTGGTTTTAGTGACCGCTTCCTGCCGGTCGATTGGATCCAAATCTGTTTCTCCCGGCGCATTCCAAGTGCCATCAATACATATCACCCAGATTTTATTCATATCAGCCTCATTAATCATTATTGTGGATTCGCACTTACTATAGTCCCGCTATGCGAACCATACAGCAATTCACTTAATCGTGAATAATTCACAAAGAGAAATACGCCATCTGCACTTGCCCCTTAATAGAAACAGGGTAATATCAGCCTACAAAAATACTATCAACCAAATTTGGAGTTGCCATTATGTCGTCAAGAAATTTAATTTATCTTCTTGGCATTGGATTAAGTTCATTGATCCTGACTGCCTGCAGCAATACTGATACAGCATCAACGTCTGCCGAAGCGCAAACAATTGCAGCCGCCCCCAAAACAGATGATTACCAGGTCGTTGATTGCCTGTTACCCGGGCAGGTTCGCAGTTTGGGTAGTTCAACTTATTTAACACCGCGCCGACCCGTGTTAACAACCGCAGCTGACTGCAGAATTCGCGGCGGTGAATTTGTTGAATTTGATCGTGCTGATTATAAAACTGCATTGAATGTCTGGATGCCCACAGCAGAAGCAGGTGACGCTGAAGCACAAGCTAACGTCGGTGAAATTTTTGAGCGCGGATTGGGCGGCAGCCCCAACTATAAAGCTGCCGTTATCTGGTATCAAAAAGCAGCAGCTCAGGGTAATTCCCGAGCCCAATTTAATTTGGGAACTTTGTATGAACAAGGCCTTGGTGTTCCCAAAGATAAATTGATTGCACTCAACTGGTATCGCAAAGCCTGGGGAATGCCGGAAGATTCTCTGGTTTACCAATCCGCCGCCGCTGAAGCCAACAATGAATTGCGTGCACAATTGCAAAAAAATCTCGACGAAAAAAATCAGCAAATTGGTTTTCTAAAAAATCAGATTGCTACTCTTCAAGCTGATTTGCAAAAAGCCAACACAGTGGATGGTGAAAAACAAATGGCGTCCTTGCAAACCTGGATTAAAAATCTCGAAGCCGAACAATTGCTCGCCAGAAAAGATATGGATCAATTGCCACAAATACGTGAACCCAAAGCCATTCCACAAACGGTAACATCGTCATCCGGTAATATCACGATTAACACCAAGGGTATGCAGTTTGGAAAATATTACGCGTTGATTATTGCCAATCAAAATTACGACAACATAGATGATTTACGCACACCCCACGCAGACGCATTGCGTGCAAAAAAAATCCTTGAAGAAAATTACGGATTCAACGTCACCATGTTGCTGGACGCTGACAATGCGGGGGTGATGAAAGCGATTAACCAGTTGAATGATGCGATTGGCGATGATGACAATCTGTTAATTTTTTACGCGGGCCACGGTTCCAGAATCAAAAGTGGCGAATTCGAAGCCGGTTATTGGCTGCCACGTAATGCCAATACTCCACCCGATGACACCTTCTGGGTTTCAAACGAATTTGTTACACGTCACCTTGCACGCTTAAAAGCAAAACGCATCATGGTGGTTGCAGATTCCTGTTATGCAGGTTTGTTGTCCACATCACCGGGTTATTTATTCATGAGCGAAAAAGCCAATTACAGTGAAGAATATATTCGTTACAAATTGCCAAAACGTTCACGCCTGTTGTTATCTTCCGGTGGTGATATGCCCGTACTGGATAATCAAGGTCAGGGACACTCCGTATTTGCGCGTGCCTTCCTCGATGTTCTGGAACAAAGTAGCGGCATTTTGAGTGGCCCGGAATTATTTTTAAAAATCAAAAATCAGGTTACCAATAAAGCAGAGTCTGTGGGCTTTCAACAGATCCCAGAGTTCAAACCCATCAAGGGTGCAGGACACGAAATCGGCGATTTCTTTTTCGTTAAACAATCTTAAAGGAGATAAATATGAAATTTTTATTTAAACCATTTGCACTTTGTCTGTTACTTTCACCCGCAATTGCCAGTGCAGACATGCTGGATCTGGTTGATGACTTTTCAACAGATCTGGAAAAAAATACCGCACGTGGTGTTGTGCAAACTTATAACGATTTATTAAATTTGGGATGTGCAAACACCGCAGGAGGTTCAAGCTCAGCCGCAGCTTCCAGCGCTCCCAGTACCGAAGCACCACCTACCGCCAATGCACCCCGATTACCCACCAGCTGTACCGGTGCCACACTTGCGCTTTACAACAAAGTCAAAGCATTAATTGATACCGCTAATGCAATTTCCGGAGAAGATGTTTCGACACCCTCGAATCTGGATCTGGACGAGGCAGAATTGGGCAATGCATTGCAATGGAACGCTGTTGAAGAATACAACGCGCAATCTTCACTCACGGCTGATTTTTTACAAACCCAGATGTCAGGCCTTTCCAGTCGAATCAGCGCATTACGTTCGGGTGCAAGTTTCGGCACATTAAATCCTGCAACTATTTATCAAGGTTATGCCGCAAATAATCTTTCTGGATCTGGCGCTGCAGCAGATGATGACGCATACAGTCGCCTCGGTGGATTTATTAATTACAGTGGTTCATCGGGCGACAAAGAATCTACCCCCTGGGAAGATGCTTTTGATGTTGATGGTTTTGATCTCACTCTGGGCGCCGATTATCGTTTTAATAGCGAATGGATTGGTGGTGTTGTTCTTGGATTAACCAATCAGGAAATTGATTTTGATAGCAGCAAAAGTGTTGTCGATGGCAGCATAGAATCCGAAGGTTACAGCCTGATGCCATTTGTGGTTTATCAACAGGAAAATATGTTTGCCAGTTTGTCACTTGGTTATCAGGTTTTGTCATTTGATACTGTGCGGAATATTCAGTATGCATCAGGCGTAAATTCCAGCGTGCCTGATACTGATTCCACTGTAGAAAGCAGTAACGATTCAAGCCTGATCAGTTTTACAGGTGAGTGGGGCTACAACTATATTCAAGGTGCCTTTTCTGCAGAACCTTTCCTGAAAATCAATTACACCGATACCAGCATTGATGCATTTGTTGAGCGAGACATAACAGGTACAGGTTTGGATCTTGATGTATCCAAACAATCATTTGATTCGCTGGAGTCAGGTGCCGGTTTACGTTTCCGCTACACATTTACCCCAACAGCTGGCGTCGTTACACCTTACATTAATCTGCAATCCATTCATCAATACAAAAACAACGCCCGCACTTTTTCAGCACGCTACGCCAACTCTGCAAGCGCTGATAAAGTTTTTCAGCTTTCATCCAGCAAATTGGATGACCAGTATTACTCTGTCGCTTATGGCATATCCAGCGTTTTACGCGGCGGACGACAATCAGAAGGTGATGGCACAATCGGTGGCGGCCTACAAATGTTTATCCAATACAAACAAATTCTGGAATTGGATCACTACGATTTATCCACTATCACGGCGGGTATTCGCTACGAATTTTGATTGTTAGTTTGTTGGCAGAAAAAAGCGCCTGGTGAAAATGGGGCGCTTTTTTGTTTGTTGAATGTAATGAGCATCCAGTCACTTGTTAAATGCGTTTTTAATATGCTGAGGATGAACAAATCACAACTTCTTGAATTTCTTCGCTTACAACACCTTTATTTTTTATGTATATGCTGTTTTGACTGCCACAATCGGGTGAGTTACCAATTGCTAGCTCACATGCATAAACCTTACTCTGTGTGTTATTGATAAACCAAACTGCATTTTGTTTTCGCTTAATTTTACTATTTAAAAAGAATTTCGAAAGTTGGGCTGAGTTTGAAGTTACCTCTATCCAAGAATCTTCACTTGGCAAAGAGCAATTTGATAAATTAACCACGGGAGTACAACCTGACAAGAAAACTACAATCGTTGTAGATATATAGATAGAAATTTTCATTAGTCTGTACTCAGGTTGCATTTCGCTCCATCGCAATCAATATTTAAATAGTGACTTTTTTACTGCGATTTTGTGTTGCTCACAATGAACTCCGCGAATGCAAAAGTGCAATAAAAACTGCATCCGCTTGATGACTTTGTTAAGCCTTATTACTCCGACCATATAACTTCACTGCCAGCTCCCTCATGCTCTCCCCAGCTTAGAACAATCTGACGTTTTGGATAAAATTTTTTATTGCTCTCTAAACCATGAAAGCTTAAATAGACATAGTGGTCAAAGCACCCATTTAACATGATATTTTCTTCTTTTGGCCTTATTCGTACAGCTTGAATATCGCTGAAAGGCTCAGGAAAAATACCCTCACCATTCTTTTTTAATTCAGAGTACGGTACATCAGTGCTTAAGGCTAATTTCTCTATGTCATAGTAAAGCTTGCCTAACCTCTCTTTTGGTAATGTTTTAGCATATGTAACTGATTCAGAATTTTTTCCACATGACGTAGCACCGCTAAATTGAAACATCAGAACAACCAAAGTTATTCCGAAAATTGCGATGACGGATACCAATGTATACCAAAAATCCTTTAAAAATTTATTCATACTTTGCATCAGGCAGACTTAACAGTTTGATCAATCATCCTTTTTCGCAAACGCAGGATGTTGCTTTAATGCTTGTAATTGATGATTAAAAAATTCTTTCTCTTCATCGGATTCAGCTTTATCAAAATTTTCCTGAATGATGCTGCGTATTTTGTCTGTTAGTTTCTTGATATCCGGATGGGTTTGGTGCAAAGCAAACGCCTTGTTTGCATTGTGGGTGGCGCCTTCCAGATCACCCAGAGATAAACCCAAATTTCCTTCATTGATAAACTGTTTAAATTGCTGTTGCTGATCCAGTGTTAAAGAGTCGAATGGAATTTCTTCTACCTGAATGGTTTGCACATAAAAATAATTGGCGATTCCCATAATTAATATCAGTGTCAGACCAATTAAAATCCGACGAGGAGCTTTGATTGCTCGATAAAAACCACTGATAAACGATTTTGCATCTGCGACACGATCAGCACGGCGCAGGGCAACTGATTTCAACAGCAAACGCCGCAACAACATATTTCTGACAGGTGGAACATCCGCGTGCAATTTTTCTTTCAATGCGGCGTTGGCAGGCCTGTCGCCGTAAGGATGATTGCCACCGAAAATCTGGCAGGCAATTATGCCAAGGGCATAAATATCATCACTGGGATGTGGTGATTCAGAATTCAACATTTCCAGACTGGCATATGAATAAGTCAGAGCACCCAATTCTCCTGCATCAAAATTATCCTGATAACCCTCCTGATTGGCTGCCCGGGAAATACCAAAATCCAGCACTTTGATTGTGCCTTCGTTGGTAACAAAAATATTAGCCGGTTTTAAATCGGAATGAATCAAACCTTTTGCGTGCGCATAAGCCAGGGCCTGTGCAATTTGCAAAATAAACTGGGTTTTTTCTTTGAAACTTAACGCTGCAATTTTTTCCTTATGCTTGAGGAAGTCACTCAGGGACTGTCCCTTGAGTTCTTCCATAGTGAGATAAATCAAATCGTCATCGCGATCAAAATCATAGACAGTGACTATATTCGGATGCGCTAGCTGTTGAGTTTTTTTCGCTTCACGCTGCAAGGTAATTAACGCGCGCGGATGACGCTTGAACGCGTCGCCCAAGATTTTTATCGCCACGTAAGGTTGCGGATCACCTGCTTCCTGTTTGCGCAAATCCAGTGCGCGATAAACAGCACCCATACCACCTTCACCCAACAGGCTATCCAAAATAAAACGCTGTTTGATTTTGTCGCCAATCAATAAAAATCTTTCTTCATGATTGTTATTTTTTCCGGATTTTACAGCTGAGTTAACACGGGTTTTTTCTGGTGGTTCAAAAATCCGGGTTGCAATCTCTGTAGGTACTGCAATTTCCGTTGGCATTTCATTTACAGGTGTTATTCGGGTTTTATCTTCCATTGTTGCGCACTCGGTTATATAAGTTATTAAAAGAAACTAAAGCCAACCTGAAATAATTTTTCTATATCACGAATATGTTTTTTCTGTAACAGGAAAATAATAAGATGATCGCCACTTTGTACCACCAGATTATCGTGTGCAATTAATACCTCACTGCCTTTTGCAGCAGCTCGCACAATTGCACCTATATTGGCACCCTCGGGAAGATCTATATCTTCAAGTGCCTTACCGACAACTTTCGATGATTTGGCATCACCATGCGCAATAATTTCTATTGCTTCTGCTGCGCCACGACGCAACGAGTGTACATTCACAATATCGCCTCGGCGCACATGCGTTAACAAACTGCCGATGGTGGTAGTTTGTGGGGAAATTGCAATATCGATGTCACCGCCCTGCACTACATCCACATAAGCAGGATTGTTGATCAATGTCATCACTTTGCGCGCACCCAATCGCTTGGCTAACATCGACGACATAATGTTGGCTTCATCATCATTGGTCAGTGCAAGAAAAACATCCGTATCTTCTATTCCTTCTTCCATTAGTAACGCTTTATCCGATGCACTGCCTTCAAGCACAACTGCACGCTCAAGTTGCTCTGATAATTTAATGCAACGCTGTTTGTTATATTCAATCACGCGAACTTTGTAACGATTTTCCAACATTTTTGCCAAACGCAAACCAATGTTACCACCGCCTGCAATCGTGATGCGTTTATAGGCCACTTCCAATCGACGCAGTTCACTCATGACGGCACGAATATCAGCGCGTGTCGCAATAAAAAATACTTCGTCATCGGCTTCAATCACCGTTGAGCCAGTCGGTACTATCGCTCGATTACGGCGATAAATGGCGGCAACACGTGTTTCAACCGATGGCATATGCTCACGCAAAAAACGTAATTCCTGACCCACTAATGGACCGCCGTGATAAGCCTTAACCGCAACCAATTGCACTTTGCCATCAGCAAAATCCAATACTTGCAAAGCACCGGGTTGTTCAATCAAACGATAAATATATTCTGAAACCAATTGCTCGGGGCTGATAATAACGTCTATGGGTATTGCACCCGAATCAAAAAGTTGGTGATGATTTTGATAAGAAGTTGCACGCACCCGCGCAATTTTTGTAGGCGTTTTAAATAAACAATAAGCAACCTGACAGGCCACCATATTAATTTCATCATCACTGGTGACTGCAACCAACATGTCAGCATCTTCGATACCTGCCTGAATCAAAATATCGGGATGCGCTGCAGGGCCCGCTACCACACCAATATCCAAACGATCCCGCAATTCACGCAAGCGCGCTTCGTCGGTATCCACTACTGTAATGTCGTTGGATTCACTGGCTAAATGTTCCGCCAGACTACCGCCAACCTGCCCTGCTCCCAAAATAATAATTTTCATGAAAAGACCTTTGTCGATCGCTATCAGAATGCCATTGTTGTAACAAATGCGATTATGGGCGCCTGAATCTAACTGTGCAAGTGCACCATGAAATTGTCACAACAGAGATTGATTTTTGAAGATGAATTTATCATGCTGGCGCACGACAATATTCAGATTATTGTTATTCAAAAGATTAAAACATTGAGGACTTTTTATAATGCAATCAGGATTTCACAACTACCATCATTGTCGTTTTATTCATTTATGCTTTTTGGCAATTGCTCTGATGAGCAGCGTTGCATATGCCGCTGAAAAAACCAACGACAGCGGGCTTTTACCTCTGGAAGTTTTTTATAACGATGCAGCAATAGAGGATATAGAATTATCGCCTGACGGAACCCATATTCTTGCATTAAGAAATATAGGTGGTGACACAGCTGTCATGGTGATGGATCTGGCCACTAACAAATCATTTTATCCCGTCAAAACCGACAACAAACAATTTAAATTTAATTGGGTGACATGGGCCAACAATGATCGCCTTTTAATGAGCGCACGATTTGACAGCCGCATGCTGAATGGCACCAAATACATGCAAAGTCGCTTGCTTGCAAAAGATGCAAAAAAAGATTCGAAACTGATGGTACTGATCAAGCCTGATGAAGACGCAGGCTGGGTGAGTCAATTTCAGGATAATGTCATCAGTTTTATGCAGGATGACCCTGACCATGTATTGGTAAGTGTCGATCGTGAAGTTCCATTACATCAAACCGTTTACAAAGTAAATGTAAACAACGGAAGAATGTCTAAATACAAAAAGTCATCAAACAGTATCAAGTCCTGGTATGCAGACCGTGATGGTGTGATTCGCGTTGGCGAAGCCTACAATGAAAAAGAACGAACAGTTACCTACAAAATTCTTGACCCGAAAACTGAAAAATGGACCACAGCATGGCAATACGTTGTGCTGGACGAGCCCAGTATCAGCATCGCGGGATTTGGCAGCAACTCAAATGAATTATTTATTTTCGCTGATCATGAAGGACGTCAGGCATTATTCAAGGTGGACCTGGCCAAACCGGGATTGCCGAAAGAATTAATTCTGAGTAATAAAAATTATGATGTCAGCGGTCGTTTAATTTATTCAACAGCACTTAAAGAAGTGGTTGGCCTTTATTACAACGATGGCAGCTCAAAAAGTATTTTCTGGAATAAAGAATTTCAGGCATTTCAAGCGGGTATCGACAAGGCTATGCCAAAAACCAACAATTACATCATCAGCATGAGTGATGATGCCCGAAAATATATTTTATTCTCATCCAGCAGCACCAATCCCGGTACTTATTATTTTGGTGACCGCGATAAAAAAACACTGGACTATCTCGCAAGCTCTTATCCCGATTTAACGGAAGACATATTGGTAAAAAAAGAATTACGAAAATTTAAAGCTCGCGATGGTTTGGAGCTGGATGGCTATTTGTCCGTGCCTAAAAGTTTTACTACCAAACCTTCAGCCACCATTATTTTTCCTCACGGTGGACCCATGAGTGAAGATGGCCTGAATTTTGACATCTTTTCTACGTTTATGGCGAATCGGGGCTATGTGGTTTTTCAACCAAATTTCCGTGGCTCATCAGGTTACGGACATGACTTTATGATGAAAGCTGTCGGTGGCTACGGTTTGGAAATGCAAGATGATCTTGAAGATGCGGTTAAGTATTTGGTGGATCAAAAAATTGCCGATCCAAAACGTGTGTGCATTGCAGGCGCAAGTTATGGGGGTTATGCCGCTTTGATGGGCGCAACCAAAACACCGGATTTATTTCAATGTGCAATTAGTTTTGCAGGCATGTCTGATTTGATAAAAATGCAAGACAGCTATAGAAACTTTGTAAACTCTACTGTCGCACGCAAACAATTTGGAGAAGACTCCGGTCAACTAAAAAAGACTTCACCCGCGCGCATGGTTGAAAACGTAAAGATACCGATCCTGCTAATTCATGGTAAAGATGATGCGGTTGTCCCTGTAGCACAAAGCCGTATCATGGCTGACGCACTAAAAGATGAAGGAAAAGTTTACGAGTATATTGAATTGGAGAATGGCACTCATAATCTGGATTATTTACCGGATCGCAAGCAAACGTTTGAGGCTATGGAAAAATTCCTGAAACAATATTTACCGCTCTAATCTATTTTTATTAACCGCGCATAATAAAAACCATCATGTCCTTCAACCTGTGGTAGCAATTGCCTACCGCAGGTTTGTTCCAACCCCCAGCCTGCAATAATTTTATCTTCAACGGCGTCAGTTTGTTGTTTTAAAAATTGTTCAATTATTTTGGTATTTTCTTTTGGCATTATCGAACACGTGGCATAAAGTAAAATGCCTTTAGGTTTTAACAATGGCCAGAGCTTTTGCAATAATTCGAGCTGAATGTCCGCAAGCTTGGCAATATCATCCGGCTTACGCAGAATTTTAATATCAGGATGCCGACGAATAATACCCGTAGCAGAACAGGGCGCATCAATTAATATGCGATCAAAGAGTTTTCCATCCCACCAGGCTTCAGGCTTTGTAGCATCACCACAAATAATATCTGCACGAAGATTCAATCGCTGTAAATTTTCACGTACGCGTTGCAATCGTCTTTCTTCCAACTCCAAGGCTGTCACTTGCAAGTCCGGTTGTAATTCCAACAAATGACCGGTTTTTCCTCCTGGCGCACAACAGGCATCCAAAACACGCAACCCGGGTTGAAGATTTAATAAATCAGCACTGAGCTGGGCAGATTCATCCTGAACGTTAATCAAACCTTCTGCAAACAGAGGAAGTGTGTTGGGGTTACAAGGATTTTCCAATCGAACGCCATAAGGACTCAAGCTGGTCGGTGATGCGTTGATATTTAATTCTACAAGCAAAGCGATATATTCATCGCGGGCAATTTTGTTGGTATTGATACGCAAACAAAAAGGCGGATGTGATTGGTTGGCTTGAATGATGTCCGGCCATTGTTGCGGCCAATATTTACTGAACATGCCATCCAACCATTGTGGATGATTGCTTTGAAATATTTTTTTTTCTGCTGCAATTTTTGTCAGGGATTCCTTGTCTCGCTGAAACTGTCGCAACACGCCGTTGACTAATTTACTGGCCCATTCTTTTTTCAGTGATCGAGTTACCTCAACACTTGCACCAATCGCTGCGTGATCGGGAATACGGGTGTGAATCAGTTGATAGAGTCCCAATAAAATTAACGCTTGAATATCCGTATCTTTATTGCGCAAAGGTTTATCCATTAATAATTCCAGATAAACCTGCAATTGCGGATGATAACGACAAACACCAAAACATAATTCTTGCAGCAGAGATTTATCCTGATCAGCAACCTGTATTTGCGCTGGCCCCATCAAGCTGGACAGAGAACCTTTTCCAAGCAGCAGCTGTGTAACAATTTGCGTTGCTGCCAGCCTGACCGGGATCAAACGGGAATCTCCAATTGATCGCCTTGCTGAAATAACTCAGGATGACCGCGCAGAATTTCCGCAACTGACATGGATTTTTTACCCGCCAGTTGCAACTCTTCCAATCGCAAACTGCTGTCGTTACAACTTACATAAAGACCGTCTGCATCAACACGAAAAATCCTACCGGCTTGAGCTGATGTTTTTTCATTAATGACTGATGCACGCCAGACACGAAAACGCTGGTCATCGCGCGCGCCAGATATTTTGCTATGTGCAATCGGAAATGGATTGAATGCACGAATTTTTCTCTCCAATTCATTTGCCGGCAAATTCCAATTTAATGCCGCTTCTTCTTTGGTCAACTTGGATGCGTAGGTAATGCCAATTTCGGGTTGTTTTTGCGCTTGAATTTTTTGTGCTTCAATTAAATCCAGAGCCTGAACCAGCGCTGGCGCGCCAATGGCGATTAATTTGTCATGCAAACTGCCACCGGTATCTTCTGCTGAAATTTCACATTCAGTTTTCAACAGCATATCACCTGTATCCAACCCCACATCCATTTGCATAATTGTCACACCGGTTTGCTGATCGCCCGCTTCTATCGCGCGCTGGATAGGTGCCGCGCCGCGCCAGCGGGGAAGTAACGATGCGTGAACATTTATACAACCGAGGCGGGGCGCATCCAAAATAATTTTTGGCAAAATTAATCCATACGCCACTACTACCATTAAATCAGCCTGTAAATTTTTCAACTGCTGTTGTGCTTCTTCGGT
>CAMLML010000067.1 GCA_946481095.1 uncultured Cellvibrio sp. | reverse complement strand
GCCAGGCACGTCCGGTGGCATCGGTTTCAAAAAAACGGGATTTGGTTTGAACCCAAATTGAATGCCCTTGCTTATGCACCAGACGATATTGGGAAACTAATGAATAGTGATGATTATCTATGGCAGAAACAAATTGTCTTTCCAATTCGTCAAGATCTTCAGGGTGTAAAAAATAGCGGCGAAAAGTACGCAAATCACCGGGTAGTTCTTCATAGTCATAACCCAGCATTCGCAAAAAAGAACGACTGAAATAAATTTTATTTGTTGCTAAATCCCAATCCCATAAACCGTCATTAGTTGCTTCCATAGCGTAGTCAAAGCGATTGTCCCTAACGGCAACTCTTTTTTTAAGTTGCGACAATTCCGTCTCAAGATCCTGTATCCGGTTCTTGAGTTTTTCAGGATCATCAGATGGTTTATGTGCCATGTTAATCCTTGAGCCTTTATTGGATTAATCAGGCTTAAGGCTAGTTGAAATCCATTGAATAGCCATTTTGTAACCGGTTAACTGGATTTAAATTTTTATATATCTTTTGAGTTTCCAATTTCGATTATTCATTTAAATTTGATCTTAGGGTTTTGGTCAGATTTTTGAAGCTATGATCATTTGCATTTAATTAGAATAATTGTCGCTTTGATTCAGAATTGTTTTTGAAAATAGAGAGGAACCAAAAACGGCATTTGTATGCCGTTTTTGGTAGAAAAATATGACAGTTGAAATATCAGGAATTCTTTTTTAATGACAGTACAGAGCGTTGGGGTTTGTCAGGTCGTTCAGCAAACTGTTTGGCCAATTCCTGACGCGCTTTCAGGGCTTCCATTTTTGCATCCTGAACAGGACTGGATTGCCAGGATTTTGGTACAAATTCTCCTGATCTGGCCAGAAACCCCAATCCTGAGCGCAACAAGCGCGCCTGATCAACAAAACTCATTCCTTCTGGAAATTTACCGGGATACACCTCGGAAGGATCTTTCGGATTACCTTCAATGCGAATGGTGAATCCACTGGCATGGGTTGCTGTGCCTTTAGCCAGGTCAGCTGTCCAATCGTCAAAATTCATAAATACCACAGATATTGATTAACGGAGGCGGCATTAAAGCATAAAGTAATTGTGTAACAAAATAGCTAAATGCTATTTAAACTGTTAAAAATTTAAACATTATCGGATTAACTTACGCACACAAAAATACTCCAGATTGCTTCAGTGACACCGGGTTTTCAGCTTCAGGCCGACACACAGGTTGATAGTTTTGTTATTTCGATTGCGCAGGAAGAACGAATAGATCAATTTCACACTATCGGATTAAAATGGATTGGAAGTGTCAGGTGAAAATTCTCCGTAAAATCGAGAGTGCCAAAAGTTTTTAGATGACGAAAAACATCAGATTGATGAGTGCGTAGATAAATCCAAAACTGAAATGATATTCGAGAAACCAGCGGGGAATACGAAACCCTGAAATGGCAGATGGATCTGACAAATTGACCTTGGACATCAGGTAACCTGTGTAAATACAGCTGAACAAATAGTTCACTATAAAAAGTAAAGATACCAGAATTTGCCAATGAGATAAGTCCCAACGGAAAACAGCAATAAGACAAAAAATAAGCCAAACACATTCAATACCGGTGGACCAGAGTAAACGCTTGTCCAATAACCATAACTCATGCGCCTTGAGCAGCAGATTGGCTTCATAAACGCAAACAACACCAATGAATGCTGCCAGCAAATGAAAATATTCCAATAACATAGTCACCTTGAAAACAGAAGAAAAAGAGATTGAGTGGTTATTACGCCAATAGCTGTTTTGCAGGTGTTTACCCTAAAGCAAATCGCTTTTCAGTACAACAGATGGTATATTCCGCCCTCGTTTTTATACTGGCGAACTGAGAGAAGCTATGACAGAAATATTTATTTTGCAAAATCAGGCAAAGTTATTTTTGGGCAAACAAAATCAATGGCTGGATGGTCGGGATTTGTTAAGTTTATACAAAACCGAGCACAAAGACGAAGCGGTGAATCAATTGTTTGAGGCCAGCTCCAAAGATTACACACAACGCATTAAACTGGTCAGCTGTGCTGTCAATGAAAAAGGTTTGCCTATTATTGATCCTGAGATCATGCCTGAACCTATAGCCAAACCCACGCGTGATTTATTTGAAGATGAACAAGAAAACGAGTTGAGTGAAATCCGGTGACAGAGTTTTCAACACGATTTGACACAGCACTGCAATTCTTTAACCAAACCCGATACAACTCGACTGTCAGTGAGATATTCCGTGGCTTGGAAAAAGAAAGTTTGCGTATTACTCCTGATGGAACATTAGCCTTGACATCACATCCAGTCAGTCTTGGTTCTGCATTGACGCATTCAAAAATTACAACCGATTACAGTGAAGCCCTGTTGGAATTTATTACTTCGCCTGTGAAAAATAATCAGGAGTTGCTTACTGAATTAAAACAAATACATCAGTTTACTTTTTCCAGTATTCATAAAAATAACGAAATGCTTTGGCCTTCGAGTATGCCTTGTAAACTGATGCCTGATAGTGAGATTCCGGTTGCACAATATGGCACATCCAACTCAGGCAAAATGAAAACTGTGTATCGTTTGGGGTTGGGTCATCGATATGGCCGCAGCATGCAAACAATTGCAGGGATTCATTACAATTTCAGTTTGTCGGATAATTTTTGGCAAGCGCTACAAGTTCTGCACAATGACAAACAATCTTTACAGGATTTTAAAACTCAGGGATATTTCGCATTAATTCGAAATTTTCGCCGTTATTTCTGGTTGTTGATTTATTTATTCGGTGCTTCACCTGCTGTTTGTTCCTGTTTTGTACAAAACAGGCGGCACCAACTTATACCATTTGCGGAAGCAGGCCATACACATTATTTGCCCTACGCCACATCCTTGCGCATGGGTGATTTGGGATACCAGAGTGATGCGCAAAAAAAATTGGTCGTCAATTACAATAATGTGCAGGATTATTTAAAAACGCTCGGCTGTGCTATTACACAGAGCCATCCGGAGTATGAATCCATTGGCATTAAAGATGCCAACGGCGAATACAGGCAATTGAATACCAGTTTGTTGCAAATCGAAAATGAATTTTATTCGAGTATTCGTCCAAAACGCACTGCGCAACGAGGTGAAACGGCATTACAAGCTCTTCGCCTTAAGGGTGTGGAATATATTGAAGTCAGATGTATTGATTTAAATCCCTATGAACCTTTGGGCATTACCGATACACAAATTCGTTTGATGGACGCATTTTTGCTTTTCTGTATTTTGCATCCAAGTCCGGAAACTCACGAGAAAGAATTTTATCAAGGGCAAGAAAATCAGCGACGTATTGTCAATCAGGGGCGTGAGCCAGGACTGTTACTTGCGCGCGGTGATAACCAGGTGGCCATGAAAGATTGGGCATTGGAAATTCTGGATGCTTGTGTAAAGACTGCAGCATTATTGGATCAATCATCGGCGACTGCATCCTATCACGCTGCTGTTACTGAGCAGATAGCCAAAATTCATCAGCCTGAATTGACTCCTGCAGCAAATATTCTGCGCGATATGCAGCAACAAAAGAAAAGCTTCTATCAATTCAGTCTTGATCTGGCAAAAAAACACGCAGATTATTTTTTACATCAACCTCTGACAGATAACATATCCCAGGTTTATGCAAAAATGGCTGAAGAATCATTGGCAGAACAAGTCACGCTGGAGCAAAATCAGCTTGTCAGTTTCGATGAATACTTGCAGAATTATTTTGCACAGTATCAGGCCTGTCAGTATTGTTGACTGGAAAATTATTTCTGCACTACAAAATTATTAAAAAATAAATCCGAAGCGGGGCCGTGATCTTTTTCGTTTTCATCGGTTGATTTTTCATCTTCTTTGGATTTGTTTTTTTTGTCTTTGGATTTTTTATCTTTTTCTGATTTTTTCTTATCAGATTTATCTTTGGATTTTTTCTTGTCTTTTTTATCTTCGGTTTTGGTTTCTTTTTCAGGGCCTTTTTCAACGGCATGAACTGCTTTATTGACTTCAGCCAAGGCAAAGAGACGCAATTTTTCCTTGCCTTCAGGTGTGGCAATACTTTCCTCTGTTTGCTGGCTAAGAATGTGGATAAGTTTGTCGCGAATTAAAGGCAGGTGATGAGTAATTTCAACAGCTCCCTCCATATTTTCAGTGCGCAGGGAAATTTCTGCTTTTATGTAGCGCATTTTTCCGGTGCCGCCGTAATTCACAATCAAAGGCGGTTTTACATCAATATAGTTAACGCCTTCCGCAAAAGCCGGGCCGCCTCCACCGGAGGCGAAAGTTGACAATGGCAATAGTGGCGCAATAAGCAACATGAGGAGTTTAAGTAACGAACGCATAACCGGAACCTTGGGGAAGCAAGTTTTTCTTAAGCATAGATCATCTAACGAATTGCGATTACCTGACCCTTTGCTTACTATGGATTTTTTGGTTGGGAGATGTCCGGATGTTATCAAGCCGCAAAGTCAATTTGGCTATCTTTGTTTATTGTGCAGTACTTATTCTGTTTGCCGCCTATTCCGAGCACGTAATGGAGATGATCCCCTGCTCCCTCTGCATTACCCAGCGTTTTTTTTATGACCTTGTGGGCATTACAGCATTGATTGCTTTTATCCATAACCCCAAACGTTTTCGTGTTTATCCGATTTTGGGATTGGTGTTTGCGTTGCTTGGTGCGGCCTTCGCTTCTCGCCAACTTTGGTTGCAAAGTTTGCCGGAAGATCAAGTGCCTGCATGTGGCCCCGGCCTTTCCTATATCCTTGAAGCGTTTCCACCTATAGAGGGTTTGAAGTTGTTGCTGAAAGGAGATGGCAATTGTGCGAAGGTTGATACCATTTTGGGAGTGAGCTACGCGCTATGGTCATTTTTTGGGTTCGCTCTGTTGATTCTGGTGAATGGCTATCAGATTTTTCGCAAGGCAGATAATGAAGAAACTTAGCACCCTGCTCATACTTGCCATATTGGGCGGATTGTCTGCCTGTGCATCCATGAGCAAAGACGAGTGCCTGAATGCCAATTGGAAGACTATTGGTTATGAGGATGGCAGCCTCGGGCGCCCGGAAACGACCATTCAGGCACACCGCAAAGCCTGCGCAAAAATTAATGTCACGCCGGATCTGACGCAATATCAACAGGGCCATCGCGAAGGTGTCAGGGTTTACTGCAAAAAATCGACGGGATATCAATTGGGTGTTAACGGAGGCGCTTACCTGAATCTTTGCCCGGCGGATTTGGAGCCAGCATTTTTGCAAGCCTATCGTCTGGGGCAGGAATTATTTGCCTTACGTCAAAAAATGAATCAGGTTGAAGACGAGATTAATGGTTACAAAACCAGTATTGATAATCTGCAACAGCAAAAGGCCGAGCAGGAAAAATTGATTGTGAATGCCGGCAGTTCTACAAAAGAAAGGCGTGCCTATCTTAATGAAATCAACAGATTGCAAGATGAGATTCATCGTTATGAGCACAGCATATCGGATGCGGAATATGAGCTGGATCATTTGGCAGAAGATTACGCTGGCATTCAGGCCGAGCATCGTCGAAAGGGTTATTAAACTTGCCCAAATGCTGCCTTTGGCCTATCTTGAAGCCAATAACCCTAAACTTGATAACAGTAGGATATTTCCATGCTAGAAAATTGTAAAAGTGCCAGAGAACGTTGGGGCGGCGTGAACGATATTATTGATCGTTGGTTGGAAGAGCGTCAGCAATTATTGGTTAAGTACTGTGCGCTTAGCAGTTTGGAGTCGGCAAGTTTATCCAGCGAACAGCGTGGAGAAATGTTGAAGGAAGTCTGTCAGATATTGGTGGATTATGTTTCCGCAGGGCATTTTGAAATTTACGATCAACTGATTAAGGAAGGTCGCGAGTTTGAAGATAAGGAAGCACTTCAGGAAGCCGGTACCCTCTATACCTCTATCGATAAAACAACGGAAAAGCTCCTTGATTTTAATGATAAGTACCTCGAAACCGACGATTTGAGCAGCATAGATGCTGATTTATCCCGTCTGGGCGAAACACTGGAAACCCGTTTTACCGCAGAAGACCGAATGATTGCGGTATTGCACACGTCCCATCGGGATTTGGTTGTTTGATAATTTATTTTTGATTCTCCTATAATTCTGCCGCTGCTCTTCAGGAACCCAAAAGGCGAAGAGTGTCGGCACCAGGGTTGGGGCCTTAATTAAATTACCTTAACCTGATAAGAATTTTTAATGTATAGCTACCATTCTGCTTATAAATTTCTTCGACGTTTTTGTCTATTGATTACATTTTGGTATGCAATGCCAGTGCTTGCGTTGGAAAAACCGGCACAATCTTCTTCAGAGATTCAATCCCCGCCAGAAATTCTTTTTCCTATACCGATGTTGAATACACCGGAAATAATTTCGCCGCATTATCTCTTCGGAGACGCGCTTTATTTTGTGCCGGAATTTGAAAAATATGTTGCATCCAAAATTGCACCCAATGTACCTGCTGTTGCAATTGCCGTTGTCGCTAATGGCGAAGTAAAATCTATGCGCGTTTGGGGCGTCAAGAAAATTGGCAGCAATGAAAAAGTGACGCCGGATAGTATATTTCGTCTGGCATCTGTTTCGAAAACCCTGGCATCTACAGCGGCAGCTATATTGGTCAACCAAGGTAAAATTCGTTGGGATACATCGGTGTTGTCGTTATTGCCAGGCGTGAAATTTAAAAATAATCAATACGGTCAATTGCTGACACTGAAACATATTTTGGCGCAATCAACCGGTTTGCCCAAACATGCTGCCAGCAGTTCTATCGAAGCAGATAAATCCTATGGCGAAGCAGTGAAGGGTTTGCGCAGTTCAAGATTTTTATGTGCACCGGGCCGATGTTACGCCTACCAAAATGTCACATTCAGTTTGGTCGGCGACATGATGGAAAAAAAATCCGGTGAAACTTTTGAGCAATTTGTAAAACATTATTTATTTGATCCCCTGGAAATGAAGAGTGCCTCTTATGGATTGGGCGGATATCTGGCGACACCCAATCGAACTGCGCCACATATTCGCCGCCGAAAATCCTGGGTGATGGCAGATGTAACAGAAAACTATTATCGCATCGCCCCAGCAGCCGGGGCCAATGCCAGCATCGCGGATATGAGTCAATTCCTGCTGGCGCAATTGGGGCGTCGGCAAGAGATATTACCCGAGTTGGTATTAAATCAGCTGCATGCACGCATTACGGAAAATACACCGGTACAAAATCATTATTCATCACGACAAGGTGTTTACAACACCGCTTATGGTTTGGGTTGGCGGGTATTTGATTACGGGCCACATAAAAACTTTGTGCACCATGGTGGATGGGTGAAGGGATATCGATCAGAAATTGTGTTTAATCGTGAATTGCAAATTGGCATGGTGTTTTTAACCAATAGTGAAACTCGCCTTGCGCGCGATGTTATTTTCAAATTTCTGGATATGCATGAGCGTTCATACAACGCAGCAAATCATATTGCAAAATAAAAATCGCCCAATTATTGGAGCAGTATAATGAAACATTATTTTCATCCGGCAACCTGGATGGCAGCTCTGGATGAAGTGGATCAGGATAAAAATTCCTATTCCATGTCGCGTACACAGGCTTTGCGACGAACACTGATTACGTTGGCGGGAGTTTCAGTCAGTTTATTGTTTTTGCACTATGCAAAATACTCATCCAGCTTTTATGTTTTTTTATCGTTTATCGAATCTGCCTTTAGTTTCCCCGATAATTATTTCTCACAATGGCTGGATCAAACCCTGTGGAAAAAATTAATCGAATTCGGATGGTGGACCGGCTGTCATTTGCTGGCATTTGTTGTGTTGCCCTGGATTCTTATCCGCTATTTCTTTGAAGAATCCATAGTGAATTTTGGCTGGCGTTGGCAGCAGACACATCAGCACTGGGCTGGCTATGCTTGTTTGTTGATGCCTATCTTGTGTTTTGTTTATATCGCAAGTCTGGGCGATGAATTTGTTCATCATTATCCTTTTTATAAATTAACCAGTCGCAGTTATCTGGATTTTATATTGTGGGAAATTCTGTATTTGACCCAATTTGTTTGTCTGGAATTTTTCTTCCGTGGATTTTTTTTGCATGCGCTGAGGCCTGCGTTGGGGGCCAATGCAATTTGGATTATGTGTGTGCCTTACATGATGATTCATTTGCCAAAATTATGGCCTGAAGCGATGGGAGCAATATTGTTCGGCTTTTTTCTGGGCATACTGGCGATGCGTTCGCGCAGCATCTGGGGTGGTGTTTTGGTTCATGCCGGTGTTGCGCTGAGTATGGATGTAGCGGCGGTATTAAGAACCAATGGATTGCCAACACAATTTTTCCCTTGGTAATGCACACGGTTTTTTCTGAAAAGTTGGTCTAGACTTGGTTAACCGGGATTCGGCACAAGCCTTTTATTGTTAAAACGCTTGATCCAAAGCGCCAAACTTTTGATGCGGAGCACGAAACCTTTGATGTAAAGCACGAAACAAGGCCCTGCTATTTCCCAATCGTTATTAACATGGAGTAGAATCCAGTGACTTAACTATTACAAATTACAAAAAATTATGCAGGGAATGTTTTAGCATTTGCCGAGTCCAATCCCGGCGGTGTGGGCAAGTCAAGCGGAAATCCGAATAAGATGTCAATAAACAGTCAACAAGTCATGTCGTCCATCAATCTGGGCCAATTAGAGGCTCGATTAAAACCAGTTTTTCAGTTCCTGGCCAGAATTCCATTGGATGTCTGGCAGCGAATTGTGCGCGTTCTTTTGGTTATTTGGTTGGCAAGTGTATTGGCACAGATGATCTGGATGCTTGTTCCCAAACCAACAATTCCTCCCGCTAAAGTGGAAAACTCTGTTTCAGGCCCACAAGTTTCATTGGCACAACCCAATACCATTGATATAGACAAACTCAAGACTGCAACACCCTTTGGTGATGCCGCGGTTGCACCTGTTGCCGATGCCCAGCCGGAACCCAATATTGATACAGAGGATCTTGCGGACACCCAGCTGAATTTGATTTTGCGGGGACTGGTTTACAGTAATGACGAAAAAGTGGCGCGTGCCGTAATCGCAACCAATGACAGGCAAGAAGTGTTTGCTGTCGGGGATCCCATCCCGGTTGGTAATAATGTGACCCTCGCAAAAATTCTTGCGGACAGGGTGATTATCAATAACAACGGTAGAAATGAATCGCTGTGGCTTTTTAAAGATGATCCCAACGCGCCAAAAATGACCAGCTTTTCAGCACCGCCTAATCCGTCAATTGATAATCCGCCGGGCGCAAGACCTCCGATCTCTTATACGCCACCTCAAAATATGGCGCCATCAGGCAATGATATAGCCCAGATGGGCAACACTTTGTCAGATGTGGTGGCCATGAGTATTCATCGGGAAAATGGTCAAATAGTCGGTTACAAGATTCGTCCGGGTCGCAATGCGGAAATGTTCAATAGTCTGGGCCTTCAGCCTGAAGACATAGTGACAGCCGTGAATGGAATGCCATTGAATAACCCCGGCAAAATTATGGAAATTTATCGCAGTATGGGTAGTGCTACCTCCGCAAATTTGCAGATTTTGCGTAACGGCGGCACAGTAAATCTTGATATATCTCTCAATCGTTAACTGAGGACGTTCAGTGAAATCTGTTAAATATAAATTGTTATGGATATCGGTATTGGTGGCTGGTTTGATGACCTCGCAGGCATTTGCACAACCCGCCGGTATTCAACCTGGACAAAATGAACAAGGCGAACAAGTCTGGTCGGTGAATTTTAATGATACCGATGTACAGGAAGTCATTAAGATAATCGCTGGCATTACAGGCAAAAGCATCATTATTGATCCTAAAGTACGTGGCCCAATCAAAGTTATTAACACCCGTCCATTAACTGCAAAAGAAGTTTACGAATTGTTTCTGGCATCACTGGATGTCAATGGGTTTACGGCAGTTGAGAGCGGCAATATTGTTCGCATAGTGGCCAACCGTGATGCGCGACAGTTACCCATACCGACAGAAACAGAAGCTTCCGAGAATGATGATCTCTATATCACCCAGGTAATCCCTTTGAAGTACACAAGTGCTTCCAAAATACTGGCCGCGATCCGCCCACTTTCACCTCAATACGCGCATATGACGGTGTATGAACCCAGTAATGCCATCATATTGACCGATACCCGCGCCAACGCAATACGCATGAGCGAGTTGATTAAAAAACTGGATCGAATTGGTTCTACCAATACCGATGTTGTTGCGCTTCGTTATGCCAATGCTACTGACATAGTGGCCATGATTGCACAACTGGAAAAACCCGATCCGGCTCGTGGTATAGCGACTGCTCCACCGGTGATTGTGGCCGACAAGCGAACCAATGCTGTAGTGATCAGTGGTGATGATCTTTCCCGCAGGCGCATCAAGTTATTAATTGAAGACCTGGACAGACCCCAGGCGCGAAACAGTAATGTCAGGGTTGTTTATCTCAACTACGCCAAGGCTGAAGATGTTGCCAAGGTGTTGACCGGCATGATGCAGGGTATAGCTCCAAAAGCGGCAGATCCCAACTCACCCAATGCCACACAACCCAGCGTTCAGGCAGATGAAGCTACCAACTCGGTGTTGATCAGTGCGGATGTGGACACCATGGATAGCCTGCTGTCAGTGATTGAAAGGCTGGATATCCGCCGTGCCCAGGTTCTTATTGAAGCGATCATCGTCGAAATACAGGATACCAACGGTACTGATTTGGGGATTGAGTGGATGTACCGTGATGACAAGTATGGGTTTGGTTCCAACTCCAATGACGGCACTATTGGAGCTGTGGGCGCAGCGGCTATAGCTGCCAGTGATGAAAATGCAACTCAGGAAGATAAGGATGCTGCTTTGTTAAACCTGGCTGCCAGTGCTTCCAAAATCACCGGGCAGGTTTTTGGTATAGGTCGTCTGGGCAGTCGAACAGATTTTCTGGGGGTACTGAAAATGCTGCAGACCAATAGCTCAAGCAACATTTTGTCTACACCCAATTTGCTGACAACCGATAATACCGAGGCCTCCATCAGCGTAGGTCAAAACGTACCTTTTGCGACGGGCTCTTACACTGGCGCGGGCAATACAGCGGGCGGTGTGGGTGGTGGATTCAGTAGCCCCTTCAATACATTTGATCGAAAAGACATAGGTATTATCCTGAAGGTGACACCTCATCTTAATGAAGGTAATACAGTTGTGCTGGACATAGAACAAGAAGTTTCCAGTGTGGCCGACCTGAACAGTGCCAGTGGTTTGATTACCAACAAACGCGAGATCAAAACCCAGATTATGGCCAACGATGCACAAACTGTTGTTTTGGGCGGGTTGATTAAAGATGATGTGCTGACGGGTGAAAAGCGAGTTCCCATACTGGGTAGTATCCCGGTTCTGGGCCATCTGTTCCGCAGTCAATCTTCCAAAAAAGTGAAAACCAATTTGCTGGTATTTATTCGCCCGACCATTATCCGTGAGGATCGTATACTGACCGGGGCAACAGCCGAAAAATACCGTGAAATTCGTCAGGCGCAGCTGGAACATCGCGAGAATTCGGGCTTGTTACTTTGGGAAAAAGATATGCCTGTAATCCCGGAGTGGGAAGAAGTGAATAAACCCCTGTACGACTTGTCGAAAGACAAACCCGCCGATGGTAAGGAATAACTGTGAACGAACAGCTTCAAGTCGATCCGGCACCTGTTGAATCGCCCCGACGCGAGCGTTTGCCTTTTGCGTTTGCTTCGGAATACGGGGTGATGTTGGAATCAACAGAGCCAGAGGCCTACAGTCGTCCGGTGGTGTTACACAAACCAGGCATAGGTTTGAATACTCTGCTGGAATTACAGCGACATCTGGGTTGTGAATTCAAGCTGGAGGAAATGCCAGCCGATGATTTCCAGAAGCGCTTGACTCGCGAATACCAAAGTGGTGATGGTGCTGCCCAGCGTGCTGCTGAGGATCTGGGTAATGAATTTGATTTGTCTTCTCTGGCGGATGACCTTGCCGACCGTACGGATTTGTTGGCTGGCGATGACGATGCCCCGATTATCCGTTTGATTAACGCCATATTGTCCCAAGCCGTTCGTGAAGGTGCATCGGATATTCACGTTGAGCCTTTCGAAGATCGAGTGTCAGTTCGCTTCCGTATTGACGGTGTTTTGAGTGAAGTGCTCTCGCCGAAAGCAGAGTTGGCACCCGTACTGGTTTCGCGGATCAAGGTAATGGCGCGTTTGGATATTGCTGAAAAACGTCTGCCACAGGATGGTCGTATTACCGTTCGATTGGCAGGCCATGCGGTTGATATCCGTGTGTCTACACTGCCCTCGGCTTTCGGTGAACGCATCGTTATGCGTTTGCTTGATCAGGCGGCGGGTGCTTTGAAGCTCGAACAGTTGCGTATGCCTGCCGAGGTTCAGGAGCGTTTCGACAAAAACCTGAACAAACCCCACGGCATTATTTTGGTAACAGGCCCTACCGGATCGGGAAAAACTACAACACTTTATGCAGGTTTGAGTCATATCAACTCGCGTAGCCGCAACATTATGACGATCGAAGATCCTGTCGAATATCTGCTGCCGGGTATTGGACAGACACAGGTCAATCCAAAAGTTGAAATGACATTTGCCCGCGGATTGCGTGCTATTTTGCGTCAAGACCCCGATGTTGTGATGATTGGTGAGATTCGTGATGCTGAAACAGCAGAGATTGCCATTCAAGCTTCTTTGACCGGTCACCTGGTGTTGTCAACCTTGCACACCAACACAGCGATTGGTGCGGTATTGCGTTTGAAAGATATGGGCGTTGAACCTTTCCTTTTGGCCTCAAGCCTTGAGGTGGTAATGGCGCAGCGTCTCGTACGTGTTCTCTGCAACCATTGCAAGCAGAGTTACATTCCCGAAGATCATGAACGGGATATGCTCAAATTGCCTCCCAATACGCCAATTTATAAGGCTATGGGCTGCCAGCACTGCAATATGCAGGGTTACAAAGGGCGTAAGGCAATTTATGAATTAATTGAAATCAACGAGCGTATCCGCCACTTGATTCACGAACATGCCAGCGAACAGGATTTATTGGCGGAAGCCCGCAAACACAGTCAGTCGATGAGCGACGATGGACGACAGTCAGTGCTCGATGGCATCACCACTATAGAAGAAGTCTTGCGTGTTACCACGCAGCTCTAATACCTGGAATTATTATGGCTGCCTACAGTTACAAAGCCCTGAATGAAGATGGAAAGACCGTTAAGGGTTTGCTTGAGGGCGATTCCGAACGTCATGTCCGCAGTTTGCTTCGGGCGCAAAGATTAAAACCTCTTGAAGTGGTCAGTGCCAGTGGTGTTACGGACAAATCCGAAAACAGCAAAGAATCCATTTCCTTCTTTCCAAAACCCAAAGGCGGGAAGCTCAATACGCGTGAGCTCTGTATGGTCACCCGCCAGCTGGCATCTCTGGTCAAGTCAGGCCTACCTCTTGATGAGGCGTTACACGCTTGTGCCAAGCAAACCCAGAAAACAAAAGTCAAACGTGTGATTTTGCAAGTGCGCACAAAGGTGCTTGAAGGATTCAGTCTTGCCCAGGCTTTGGGCGATAACCCGGCCGCGTTTGATGATATGTACCGGGCGCTGGTGCGCGCTGGTGAAGGATCGGGTTATCTAAGTCAGGTTCTTGAGCGTTTGGCTGAATACACCCAATCCAGCCAGGTTTTGAAACAGCGCATCAAAATGGCAATGATTTATCCAATCGTGATGTTGATTGTCAGCCTTGGCGTCATCATCGGCATGATGGTGTTTGTTGTGCCCGAGTTGACGGGCATATTTGCCCAGAATAAAACCGAACTTCCCGCTTTAACCAAAGGTCTTATCGCTACCAGTAACTTTTTTGTGAACTATGGGCTGTACCTGTTAATTGTGATAGTGGCGGCTGTGTTTGGTTTCAAACAGTATTTGCGAAGTGAGAAAAACAAACGCAAGTGGGATGAGTTCAAGCTGAAATTACCGGTGCTTGGCGAGCTAATCCAACAAATTAACTCTTCCCGGTTTGCGGCAACACTGAGTTTGTTATCCGCCAGTGGTGTTCCCTTGTTGCAATCTCTGGGTATTGCAAGTCAGGTGATGACCAACAAGATTCTGCAGGAGGCCTGTGAACAGGTTTCCAATACTGTGCGTGAAGGTGTGAGCCTGAGCCGTGCACTTGAACAGGCCAAGTATTTCCCCCCGTTACTAATCCAATTGGTGGCATCCGGTGAGACCAATGGAACCTTGCCGCAGCAACTGGACAATGCTGCACGTGATCAGGAACGGGACTTGGAAATGATGCTAGGTGTTGCCATGAGCCTTCTGGAACCAGCCACTATAGTGTTTATGGGTAGTGTAGTGGGCTTGATCGTAATGGCCGTGTTAACACCCATATTCCAGATGACCAAAATGGCGCATTAGCCGATTTAAACATGACGAGGATACAAAATGAAAAAAATGCTTAAACCTGTTGCCCGCGGTTTTACCCTGATTGAAATCATGGTCGTGGTTATTATTCTTGGTTTGTTGGCGAGCGTGGCAGTACCAACAGTGATGGATGCACTGAGTGAAGCCACTGTCAAAAAAGCCCGTGCTGATATGTCAGCCTTGCAAACCTCTTTGAAAATGTATCGCATGAGTAACTTTGCTTATCCAACGACTGAACAAGGCTTGGAAGCACTGGTTACCAAGCCGACGCTGGCACCTATTCCGCGCAGTTACAGAAGCGGCGGTTACATTGAGAAATTACCTAAAGATCCATGGGGTAACGACTATCAATATACCTCGCCGGGAGAAGGTCACGAGTACGACATTATTTCATTAGGCGGTGACGGTATTGCCGGTGGTGAAGGTGAAAACGCCGATCTGAGTGTATGGGACGAATAAAAAAACACTCTGGCTTAAAAACCAGTCGAGGATTCACCTTACTCGAAGTCCTTGTCGTAGTGATTCTTATCGCTATGGGTGCAAGTATGATTTCGATTGCGATAGGCGGGGATCACTACGAAGAGGAAGCCCGGAAGGAAGCCGAACAGTTTTTGTTAACAGGTAAATATCTGTCGGAGCAGGCTGTATTTCGTGGTGAAACCTACGGCGCTTTTTTTTACCCTCAGGAAATCGATGACGGGCTGATCTGGTGTTACCTCTGGCAGCGCGTTCGCGATGCCCAGTGGCAGCCTCTGGGGGAATTGCCTGAACGTTGTTTACCTTATGGATTTGAAGTCGAAATTTTTATTGATAAGCAACCTTGGGAATATGATGACTCCCAGGAACATCATGATCCGGTCATGGGTTTTTTCCCGAGTGGTGAAGGTTCTGCCAGTGTGGAACTGCGTATTTTTCGCGATGGTGATAACCAGCATGAACCCAGCGAAGAATTATTCCAGCTGGCCCCCACAGGAGAGCTTCGCTGGGTGACCGAAGAAGAAAGACTGGAGCAAAACAAGTGAATCGGCCCGGTCGTGGTTTTACCTTGATCGAAGCGATGGTAGCACTGTTGATAGTGGCAGTGGCCTTGCCTGCCCTGCTATCTCTGGTGGTTTCGCAGATGGACGCTGCAGGCAGTATCCGCGAAACCAGTTACGCTTACTGGGTAGCGGAAAACCAAATGAATCGCTATAAGCTGCTGCAGCAACTCAAACGCAAAAAAACCTTGCCTGACTACAAGTTACCGGAAAAAGAAGAGGGTAAGGACAAGATGCTGGGTCTGGAATGGCGTTGGCAGTTTACCAGCAAGGAAATGGATACGCTGGATGTGAAGGGTTTTATTCGAATCGAAGTCGCTGTTTGGTCAGCCAATGCGCCGGTGTCGGTTACCGGTATTAATCAACCCGAACCTTTGGTGCGATTGGTAGGTTATGTCAGTGATCCAGCATTACAACAAAACTAATCCTGTAGCGACTGGCTTCACCTTACTGGAGGTGCTGGTGGCTATGGTGATTACTGCCATGATCGGCGTGATGGCATTCAAATCATTTGATGGAGCGGCGGCGGCATCGGAAGAGACCCAGAAGGTACTGGAAGAAATAAAACAGGTTGATTCAGTTTGGCAGTATCTTGGCAATGACCTTTTCCATGTGTTGCCCATAAGTGACGCCAATACACCCTTTGTTGCCCAGAGTCTCAAGAGTCGGGGCAAGGATTCCAGTCAAATGCTGTTGTTGTTCAAGCGAAATAACTGGGTGAATTTTGCCAATCGTCCGCGTAGCGATATACAACTGGTTAGTTACCGATTGGAAGAGGGAAAGCTGATACGGGATTTTTTACCGGAAACCAATCGTCCGCTGGCGGATATCGATATGGAACGCCAAGCCTTCCATCAGGTATTACTGGAAAATGTTGAAGATGTACAACTGCGCTTTCTCTTTACCGAGATGGTCGCGAATGAAGGCAAGTCCGTTTTGCAGGGGCAAGAATACACAGACGATTGGTTGATTTCCTGGCCGGACACTACCCGATCAGGTGCTACCGGATTACCTTTGGCCCTTGAAGTCACTATTACCCTCGAAGGAGTAGGTCCAAGTGTCCGCTTGTTTACCTTCCCGGAGTCCTGAATTGCGCCGTGAAAAAGGCATGGTGCTGATATTGGTATTGGTGGTAGTGGCCCTTGTGGTTGGCTTGGGGGTGAAATACGCAAGCCAGTTCCAACTGGGTATGGCACATGCCGAAAGCCGTTGGGTATCGGTGCAGGCACGATCCCTGTTAATGGCAGCGGAAGAAGTTGCGATTCTCCTGTTTCCCCTGGGCGATATAGATTCTTCAATGGATTACCCGGATGAGCCTTGGAACAATCAGGTCCCTCTGACGGATGAAGGTGTGGATGGTGTTGCCAGATTGATTGACGCCCAGGCACAGCTGAACTTGAATGATCTTGGCAACGCTATAGATCCAACCAGCCTTGCGGGTTCGGCACAGCGTTATTCTGAATCACAGCGGCAATTTATCCGTTTGTTGCAAACCTTCCAGCAAGAGATGCCAATGTCGCAATTGGAGGCAGAAAACCTTCTGGAAGCCGTGGTTGATTGGTTGGATGCAGATAATGACCAAACCGGATCAGGTGGTGCTGAAGGGAATTATTACCAGGGCATGCCCCAACCCTACTTGCCGCCTAATGCTGTTTTTCGTTCGGTAGATGAATTGCGACTGATTCGTGGATTCAATGAAAGGCCTGAATTGGTGATGTTACTGGAGCCTTACATAACCGTTTTACCAAAACAGGGTTTGGGATTGAGTATTAATAACATCCCGGTAGAAAAACCTTACGGGTTGCCGGGCATTAATAATTTGCGTTTGGCGATCAACAGTAAAACGATATTGGAACCCCTGACAGAACAACAGGCGCAAACCATCATGTTGTCGCGTCCTGAAACCGGGTTTGCCAGTGAAGCCGAGATCAATGAGGCCTGGCGAAAAGGAATGAGTGAAGAATTGGATATCAGTGGATACAAAGTAAAAACGGAATTTTTCTGGTTGGAATCTACAATACAGATTGGCGAACAACGTCGCCAGATGCGCAGTTTGATGGTGAGAAATGAATCCGGCCTGGCTGTTGCCCAAAGGCGTATGATGTATGAATTGCCCCGCGTTGTTCAGGGTAAAAAAGATAATGATGATTCAGAATTAAAGCTCTAGGACTCTATATGTCTGCACAATTAGTTCTTTCTTTGCCAGTATCAACCCGTGAAAAATTTCGCTGGTGTTGGCGTGATGCCCACGGCAATACCCGGAACACATCCATGGGTGATCAAAGTGATCTGGAAGCAGAAATTGCATCGCAAGGCCATTCATCAATTGAAACCTGGTTAATTTTACCGGGTGAAAAATTGGTTACTCGCGAGTTGGATTACAACGAAAAAGAAAAAAAACATTTGCGTAATTTATTACCTTTCCAATTGGAAGAAGCGTTGATTGGTGATGTTGAAGATATACACCTTGCGATTGCCAATCCGCGCGATGGAAAAATTTCAATTGCCTACACCGATAAAAATTGGTTGGGCGAACAAATTGAAAAATTGAATGCGATGGGTCTGGATGTTGTTCGATGTTCGATGATGCCTTTGGTCTGGACACAAAAAACCGACAGCAAAGAATGGTTGATTGCAGAATACGATAAACAATTGCATGTTCAATACGGCCCTGATTTGGGTTTTTCCTTGCCGCTTGCACAAGCTTCTCTTGCACTGCAATTATTGGCAGCGGATAACAAACCGGATGCGATTCATTTGCGCGCCGCCAATGGAGATCAAATTGATGAGCTGGAAAAATTAATTCCTGCAGAACTGGAAGCTTTACCGCGCAATAAAGAAATTGAAGACTGGTGCAGCAATTTATCTCTGGACAGTGTTGATCTCTGTCAGGGTGATTTTTCGCGACGATTACCTGTAGAGCGATGGTGGAAGCTTTGGCAAAACATCGCTGTTTTTGCCGGCATCTGTCTGGCTGTAACTATCGTCAGTCTAATGATTCAAATTCGCCAATTAAATAAAGAAAGTTTGCAATTACGTGTTGCCATGGAAAATGCAGCTCGTACAGTAATTCCGCAAGGCAAGTTAACCAGTGTTGAAAAACAAGTAGCCAATTTGCTTTCACAGTTGCAACCTGCACAACAATCAGCAGGATTAATGGAACTGTTGGCAATGAGCTTGCCGGTTGTGAGCCAATCACCTGATGTAAAAATCAAAGCACTGAATTACAGCCACGAAACCGGTGAGTTGGCAATCAGTGTACAAGCAAACGATTTTGCTGCGTTTGAACGTATGACAAATGCGTTAAAAGAACAAGGCATGCAAGCAGAAATTCTTAATGTAAACGCACAAGGCGATACACAATCCGCGCGTTTACGAATTCATAAATAGGTGAGCTGATGAATCAGGTATGGACGTTTCTCAATAAATATAATCGTCGGGAACAATTGTTGATTCTCGGCTTGGCTGCGTTTTTAGTGGTATTTATTTTTTGGGCAGTCATTATTTCTCCTTTAAATAAAAAGCGGGATTTACTCATTCGACAAAATACGGCCACCAGTGAATCACTGGGGCAAGTGCAGATGATGGTTGCGCAAATTCAACAGTTGCAAAATCAGGGCGCACAAGCCCAGTCGAGTGAAAATATCAGTGGTGTGATAGATACCAGTTTGCGCAACAATGGTTTAAAAATGGATGGTTTCCAGCCGGGTCCCAGTGGTGATGTTCGCGTACGCCTGGAAGCAGCGCGTTACGATTCGCTGATGCAATGGCTCTATGAACTTGAGTATCGGCATGGCATCCGTATCCTGGAAATTTCACTGGCCGAAACGCGCGATATTGGTGTAGTGACAGTCAACCTCAGACTACAAAAAATTTAGTGAATTATTCTTATGTCAAAAAGCTCATCAAAAATAAAAAATAATCGTGTGATTATATTGGGTGCCATTTTATTTTTACTTTTTACACTCTCTCGCGTGCCTGCTGATTGGGGTGCATGGTTGATGACCCGACAACCCGGTCTGGGGTTGAGCGGAATTAGCGGCAGCTTATGGAAAGGCCAGGCGAGCATGGCCAGCATGACCATTGAAAACCAGACGATTACACTCGGAAAACTGCAGTGGGATTTGCAATTACTATCACTGATAACCTTATCGCCTTGTGTGAAAGTAATTGCATCAGGCCAGGCACAAACATTTAATGGTACGGTATGTTCTGCTCGCGGCGGTGTCATCATAAAAGATGCAGACATCAGTTTGCCTGTGGCTTTGGCGCAAGCAAAAATTCCGGTACCGGTAAGAGGTGATTTGTCTGTGCATTTTTCCGAATTGCGATTGCGAGGCAATATTCTGCTCAAGCTGGCAGGCAATTTGAATTGGAGTAATGCACAAGCGAGCAATCAGGTTCAATGGATTCCGCTTGGCAGTATTGCCGCCGAATTTACGGATAATGGAAAAAATGGTGTGCGTGCGAAAATATTTGATCTGGAAAGTGATGTGGATTTGGCATTGGATCTTGAATTGCGAGCACCCAGTGGTGGTTCCGCAAAAGGCCAATTGGATGTTCCGCAAACCATGATTGATCGCTACAGGCTCGCTGATTTTTTAGCTTTTGTGGGTCCGCAAACGACTCAGGAAGATGGTAAAACCCGTTATCAAATCCAGCAGGAATTTTAAGTGCAGGGGATTGGCGATAGTTCGCTATAGACAGTTCCCTGCATTTGGATTTTTTCTATGAAAATTCTTTTCCCAATTTTTTTTCTAATTTTTTTTCCTTCGGTTTTTGCGCAAACCATGAAATGGCATGGCGACGAACAGGCCATTATGGGAACTCGAATTTCTGTACAGGTTTGGATGGAGGATGATAAAAAAGCCGAAGCCGCCATTGCAGCAGTTATGGATGAAATGCGTCGAGTTGATAATGAATACAGCCCATGGATTGAAACCAGTCAGTTATATAAGCTAAATCAGGTTGTTGCCAAAGCAACGCAAAAAACCCCGGTAACTATTTCACCGGAATTAAGTTTTATTATGGATAAATCTTTTTATTACAGCAGAATCAGTGAAGGCGCTTTCGATATCACCTTTGCCTCACTTGCACGCTATTATGATTACCGCGCAAAATTAAAACCCAGCGAAGCCCAGCGTGAAAATTTATTGCCAGCAATCAATTACCAACACATTCATCTCGATCCAAAAAATCATCGAGTGTGGTTTGATCACGACAAGGTGTATATAGATTTGGGTGGTATTGCCAAAGGTTATGCTTGTGATCGGGCAATCGGGATTTTGAAAGAGTTCGGTGTAAAAAGTGCAAGTGTGACAGCGGGCGGTGATACGCGGCTGCTGGGAAATAAATCCGGCAAACCCTGGATGATTGGCATTAAAAATCCGCGCGCAGAAGAAGGTGTCGCTATTACCTTGCCATTGGAAGATACAGCTGTTTCCACATCGGGGGATTACGAGCGTTATTTTATCGATAGTAATGGCGAACGCGTTCATCATATTATTAATCCAAAAACCGGCAAATCCACCAAGGGTGTTATGAGCGTTACAATTCTTGGTCCCAACGGAATTGATACCGACGCATTATCGACAACGGTTTTTGTGATGGGCGCAGAAAAAGGTTTGGCTTTAATCAATCAATTACCCGGTTTTGATGCCATTATCATCACTGAGCAGGGTAAAGTACTTTACAGTAACGGGCTAATGGCACCGCAATAATGTATACAGGGAGGTTAAGATGCATTTTTTTATTATCTCAATACTAATCCAGATTCTAATTGTTATTCACATCATCAAAACAGGTCGCTCAACAACCTGGATATGGGTTGTTGTCATGTTGCCATTGGCTGGTAGTGTTGCTTACCTTGTTTTGGAAATTATTCCGGATTTGATGGGCACGCGAACCGGTAGACGTGCAATGCATAATATTTCAAAAACCATTAATCCCAATAAAGATTTAAATCGTGCTGCAATCGATTTGGAACGGGCCGATACCGTAGAAAATAATATGCGACTTGCAGATGAACTTTTAGATCGCAACCAATTCATTGAGGCAAAAGAAATTTATGCGAAATGTTTGCGTGGGGTACATGAAACTGATCCGGTGATTATGGCGGGTTTGGCAAAAGCCGAATTCGGTTTGGGTGATTTTATTGCGGCAAAAAACATTCTGGATCGTTTAATTGAAACCAATCCTGATTATAAAAATGAAGATTGCCATTTGCTTTATGCCAGATCGCTGGAAATTCTTAATGATATTTCCGGTGCTGAACACGAATACCAGGTTCTTGTGAAATACTACTCCGGCCCCGAAGCTAAATTTCGTTACGCTTTGTTGTGCAAGCGATTGGATAAAATGATGGAAGCTAAAAAATTACTGGAAGACATTATTTCAACGTTTCGCACATCGGGAAAACATTATGGGTATTTGCATAAAGAGTGGTTGGTGAAAGCAAGGAATGAATTGGATCAGATGTGATAAGGAACATGTATACCGGGTTCGTTCGCTGAAAAATCTTTTGTGTTACGGGTAATCAGTAGACGATTTTGAGTTAACGCAGTTGCCCAAATAATGGCATCGGGCAATTTAATTTTATGTTGTTTGCGAATTGATACGACTAAATCACTGACCTGATCGTCAATTTCGATGTTTGAAAATTCGTTTAGAAAACGTCGAATTATGGATTCTGTTTCTGATGTTGTCCCGACAAGAACTTCCATTCGGGTAATAAAACTAATGGCTTTGTCAGAATAGCGTTCAAGTTCAGTTTTCGCCTGTTCAACACCATTGAGGTAGTCAATTAATATATTGGTATCAAAAAGAACTTTTACCATTCTGAACGTACCTGCTCTTGATAAGTTAATCCATCGATTTTGCGATCTTTCCAAAGGCCAAAAGCATCTGCGTTATCAGATTTATTTTGTTCTATATAAAGCCCTATTGCCTGACGTATAGCTTCTGCCCGTGAAAGCTTTTTCACTTCACAAATTTCAGCTAACTGATCAATTTGTTTTTCCGGAATATCAACTAATGCGCGCATAACACCTCCGATATACATGATATGCATATCATATATCATCGATGAGCATTAACAAGCCTTGAATAATCCCCGACCAACCCCATATAGCCTCCACTTATCAAATCCTTGCTGGCCAGTAAGGGCACACATTCAGTTTTAGGGAGGCAAACCCGTGTCAACTAACGATTATCAAGAAGTGGAAAAAGCAACAGAACCTGAAATGGATCAGGCCCAAACAGAGGCTCAAGCCGGGCAAGAGCCTGATGTGGAGACGCTAAAGGTACAGTTGGCAACTTTGGCAGCAGCTTTTGAATCAGCAAAAGAGCAATCCTTGCGTGCGCAGGCTGAGGTGCAGAACATTCGCCGTCGTGCCGAGCAGGATGTGGAGAAGGCGCACAAGTTTGGTTTGGAAAAAATGGTAAATGATCTTTTGCCTGTGGTAGACAACCTTGAGCGTGCGTTGACCAGTATTGACCCTGCCAATGAAGCGTTTGCAGCCATTACTGAAGGCATCAAGCTGACGCACAAATCCTTTGTGGATGCTTTGGCGCGTCATCAAGTGAAAGTGGTTGATCCACAGGGCGAACCTTTTGATCCCAATCTGCACCAAGCCGTTTCTGCCGTCCCTAATCCCGATGTGGAGCCCAACACCGTTATCACCTGTTTCCAAAAAGGTTACACCCTGCATGGTCGATTGGTGCGCCCCGCGATGGTTGTGGTCTCGCAATGACCACAAATTAATGGGGGATTTTTTCAGGCACGCCTTGAATTTTTCAAGCTGATGCCAATATAGGGATCAAGCGCCGCCAAAGGCGGCAACAACCGACAAATTACTTAGCGATTTTTTACCGATTTTCAGGAGCATCATCATGGGCAAAATTATTGGCATAGATTTGGGCACTACCAACTCATGCGTTTCTATTATTGAATCCGGCTCACCCAAAGTGATCGAAAACGCTGAAGGCGATCGCACTACACCATCAATTATTGCTTTCAGTAACGATGGTGAAATTTTGGTTGGCCAAAGTGCAAAACGCCAGGCGGTCACCAATCCACACAACACACTTTATGCGGTCAAGCGTTTGATAGGCCGTAAATTTAAAGATGATGTGGTGCAAAAAGACATCAAGATGGTGCCTTACAAAATTGTCGCAGCTGACAATGGCGATGCCTGGGTAGAAGTAAAAGGTGATAAAAAAGCACCACCACAAATTTCTGCCGAAGTGTTGAAAAAAATGAAAAAAACCGCCGAAGATTATCTCGGTGAAGCAGTGACTGAAGCGGTGATTACCGTTCCGGCGTATTTCAACGACTCACAACGTCAAGCGACTAAAGACGCAGGCCGAATTGCAGGTCTTGATGTTAAACGTATCATCAACGAACCTACAGCAGCTGCGCTGGCCTATGGTTTGGATAAAGGCGTAGGTGATCGCACTATCGCTGTTTACGATCTGGGTGGTGGTACATTTGATATTTCGATTATCGAAATTGCGGACGTGGATGGCGAACACCAATTCGAAGTACTTTCAACCAACGGCGATACTTTCCTCGGCGGTGAAGATTTCGATATGCGTTTGATTGAATTCCTCGCTGAAACATTCAAGAAAGAATCCGGCATTGATTTGCATAAAGATCCATTGGCGTTGCAACGCTTAAAAGAAGCGGCAGAAAAAGCCAAAATCGAATTGTCATCAAGCCAGCAAACCGAAGTGAATTTGCCTTACATCACTGCTGATGCGACAGGCCCAAAACATTTAGTGGTGAAATTAACGCGCGCAAAATTAGAATCATTGGTTGAAGATCTGGTGACCAAATCCATGGAGCCAGTGAAACAAGCGATTAAAGATTCCGGAAAATCGATCAGTCAAATTGACGATGTGATTTTGGTTGGCGGCCAAACCCGTATGCCAATGGTGCAAAAAGCTGTTGCGGATTTTTTTGGTAAAGAACCACGTAAAGATGTTAACCCTGACGAAGCGGTTGCAATCGGTGCTGCAATTCAAGGTTCTGTGTTGTCAGGCGATACCACCAACGTATTGTTGTTGGACGTAACACCTTTGACTTTGGGTATCGAAACCATGGGTGGTGTTGCAACCCCCTTGATTGAGAAAAACACCACGATTCCAACTAAAAAATCGCAGATTTTCTCAACAGCAGATGACAACCAATCAGCAGTGACTATTCACGTTGTGCAAGGTGAGCGCAAGCAAGCGTCACAGAACAAATCGCTGGGTCGTTTTGATTTAAGTGATATTCCACCTGCTCCACGCGGAATGCCACAAATTGAAGTGACATTTGATATCGATGCCAACGGTATTTTGAACGTGAGTGCAAAAGACAAAGCGACAGGCAAAGAGCAGTCCATTGTGATCAAAGCCTCTTCCGGTTTGAGTGATGCTGAAATTCAACAAATGATTAAAGACGCAGAAGCCAACGCAGAAGCCGATCGTAAATTTGCTGAAGTCGTCGGTGCGCGCAACACCTTGGAAGGTTTGATCCATGCAACCGAAAAAACGTTGAAAGATGCAGGTGACAAAGCAACGCCGGATGAAAAATCCAAAATCGAATCTGCAATTAAAGAAGCGGAAGAAGTTGTGAAGTCAGATGACCTGGCAAAAATCCAGGCGGCAACAGAAAAACTGACCGAAGCTTCATCTTCACTCGCACAAAAACTCTATGCAGAACAACAAGCGGGTGCGCAACAAGCAGGCGCGCAATCAGCGGGTGGTTCAAGTAAAGCCGCAGATGATGGCGTAGTGGATGCTGAATTCGAAGAAGTGAAGGACGATAAGTAAAACATTGTAGTCCCCTCTCCCTCTGGGAGAGGGTTAGGGTGAAGGAAATTCGATTGCGTTTCGCCCTCACCCCAGCCCTCTCCCAAAGGGAGAGGGAGTAAGAAAAAACAAATGCGGGCTTGCCCGCATTTGTTGTGTCA
>CAMLML010000066.1 GCA_946481095.1 uncultured Cellvibrio sp. | reverse complement strand
CTCGTGATTAATACGCAATAGGTTGAAATATTTTATGACAATCGATAATTTTTATGTAGCCATTTTAATTGGAATCGGTGCAACTTTGATAATGGATGTTTGGGCTGTCTTTTTGCGCCAAACGTTCAATATATCTTCACTCAGTTTTTGTCTTGTTGGTCGTTGGCTTGGGCATATGCTGCACGGAAAATTCAGTCATGAAAAAATTGCAACTGCAACCAAAATACCAGCTGAATGCATATTGGGCTGGTTCACACATTATCTCATTGGTGCAGTGTTTGCGTTGATGCTGGTGATATTCGCGTCACAGGATTGGCTTGAAAATCCAACACCAGTTCCTGCACTATTAGTAGGCTTGATAACATTACTAATCCCTTTTTTTATTATGCAACCTGCATTGGGATTGGGAATCGCAGCAGCAAAAACGCCAATGCCAACACAAGCCAGATTGAAAAGTGCAATAACGCATTTAATATTTGGCTTTGGGCTTTATGCATCAGCCTGTGCAATAAGCTATATTCAAACCATTGATATTTTATAGGGTTTGCCAATTATGGAAATTTATCAGCTGAGAACATTTGTGACGATTGCGCGAGAAGGCAGTATTACTCGCGCATCGGAATTATTGTTTCTCAGCCAGCCTGCTGTTAGTGCGCATATTAAAGCTATTGAAGATGAAATTGGTTTTGCATTATTTGAACGCACATCACGCGGCATGATACTCACTGAAAATGGAACAAGGTTATTAGCAAAAGCAGAACAAATGATAGCCGTGCATAAAGAACTGATAGAAGAAGCAAAATATATTAAAGGCAAACCTGTTGGCAAACTCAGGCTGGGTTCCAATAGAACTCCCAGTGCGCAAGTTTTGGGGAAATTATTAACCGCAATTACACAATCACTTCCTGATATTGAATTAGCTCTGGAATACGGAAGTTCATCTGAAATACTCGATGCAATTCGTAATAATTCTATCGATGCAGGTTTCTATACCGACACAGGTTTAATCCATGATGATTTGCAAACACTGGCTGTTGACCACTTCGGTGTATACCTCGCGGCGCCAGTAGATTGGACCAATAATATTGACAAAATTGACTGGCAGGAAATAAAAAACATGCCATGGATATGTCCTGCCTCCAATACCTGCTGTAGTCGCGTTGCTGAAAATTTATTTGAACGCGAAAAATTTCGTCCGCAAAAAATAATTAATGTCGATCAGGAAAAAGTTACCCGAACATTAATTGCAGGCGGCGTAGGTTTGGGTTTTTTACATGCTGATACAGCGCTGGATGCAGCTGCAAAAGGTGAGGTTGTTTTGTTGGGGGATATTCAACAACAAGTCAACGTAAAATTTGCTGTTGTTGCTGAACGTATGCGAGAGCCCTTGATTAGTAAGGTGTTTGAATTAGCAGAAAATCTCACATTCAATTCCCCCCTTTGAAAAAGGGGGGCCAGGGGGGATTTAAATTCTCAGAAAATTTGACCATCTTAAAATCCCTCCCCCGCCTCCCTTTTTCAAAGGGAGGAGCCTAGACACTCAAATACCGCTGAACCAAATCATCATTTAAATCTTTAATTGGCCCTGTTGCCACAACACTACCCTTCTCCATAATAAAAAAATCATCAGCGATACGGCGAGCAAATGGTAATTTTTGTTCAACCAACAAAACAGTTAATCCCAATTCGCGATTTAATTTTCGAATCACCTCGCCAATATCACGCACCACATTAGGCTGAATCCCTTCTGTAGGTTCATCAAGAATTAATAGCGACGGATCCAGTACCAACGCTCGACCGATGGCCAACTGTTGTTGTTGCCCACCGGATAAATCACCGCCGCGACGATTTTTCATTTCTTTCAAAACCGGAAACAATTCATAAATCAACGGAGGAATATTTTTAATTTTATCTTTTCGTGCACCTAATGAAATTTTTAAATTTTCTTCGACGGTTAATAATGGGAAAATTTCGCGCCCCTGTGGTACGTAGCCTATTCCTGTACGAGCACGTGTTTCGGTTGAAAGTTTATTAATATCATAACCATTTAATTGAATATGACCATCGCGCACGGGCAACAACCCGGTGATACATTTCAACAAGGTTGTTTTGCCAACACCATTACGACCAATCAAACAACCGCAGGTGCCTTTTCTTAATTGCAAACTTAAATCCCAGAGTATGTGACTCTGCCCGTAATATTGATTGATGGATTTAATATTTAACATGGTTACTCTCCCAAATAGACTTCGATCACTTTGGGATCACTTTGAACCTGATCCATAGTACCTTCCATTAACACTGATCCCTGATGCAACACGGTTACTTTTTTCGCAATGGATCTAACAAATTTCATATCGTGCTCAACCACAATGACTGAATGTTTACCCGCAAGTGAAGTTAATAATTCAGCTGTTTTTTCCGTTTCCTCACCAGTCATGCCTGCGACCGGCTCATCGACCAATAACACTCTTGGACTTTGCATCAACAACATACCGATTTCCAACCATTGTTTTTGTCCGTGAGATAATGCACCAGCATTTTTATAGCGTAAATTTTGCAAACCAATTTGCACCAGCACTTCATCAATACGGTATTGCTGCTCTTTGCTAATAGCCTTGGTCAGTGTTTTCCATACACGTTTATCAGCAGCTGTGGCTAATTCCAGATTTTCATAAACATCCAGCGCTTCAAATATGGTTGGCTTCTGAAATTTACGACCAATACCCCCACGCGCAATTTGATGTTCGGATAATTCCAATAAATTAATTTGTTGGCCAAAATAAACCGTGCCTGTATCAGGTTTGGTTTTACCCGTGATCACATCCATCATAGTGGTTTTACCAGCGCCATTTGGTCCGATAATACAACGTAATTCACCTTCTTCAATATACAGATTCAAATCATTCAAAGCTTTGAATCCATCGAAACTGACACTGATACCTTCGACATACAAAATAATTTTGTGGCTGGTATCAAGAGGTGCGCCAAAATTTGGATCTTTTTTTGGTAACACATTTAATGCTTGCACGGAAAGATTCATCAGGCTTTTTCTCCAAGCGCTTTATCTTCTAACAAACCACTGGATTCTTTTCCGGATTTTTTTCCAAATCGGGAAAATAAACCGACAATGCCTTTTGGTAATACCAAAGTTGCTAATACAAATAATGCACCCAATACAAATGACCAGGATTCAGGAGAGTAAGTCGTAAATAATGTTTTACCATAATTCACTGAAAATGCACCAACAACGGCACCGTACAAAGTGCCACGTCCACCGGTTGCCACCCAAACTACCAACTCAATCGAATTTAATGGTGAGAATTCATTGGGATTAATAATACCTACCTGCGGAACATAAAGTGCACCGGCGATTCCTGCGAGCACAGCAGAAAAAACAAATAACCACAATTTGTAAGATTCCACTTTGTATCCACAAAATCGTGTGCGACTTTCTGCATCACGAATGGATACAATAATTTTGCCCATACGCGAAGTCACAATATAGCGACAAGCGAGATAACCCAAAATTAACATCAATGCAGAAGCGACAAAAAGTCCAACTCTAGTAGTGTCAGCTGTAATCGGAAAACCCAGAATATCTTTAAAATCAGTTAGTCCGTTGTTGCCACCAAAACCCATTTCATTGCGTAAAAATGCCCACATTAAAGCGTAAGTCAATGCTTGTGTAATAATCGAAAAATACACACCCGTCACACGCGAACGAAATGCCAACCAACCAAAAATAAAAGCGAGCAATCCGGGAATTAACACAATTAAAATCAATGCAAACCAGAATTGATCCAGACCTTGCCAATACCAGGGCAATTCAGTCCAATTTAAAAACACCATAAAGTCAGGCAGTTCCGGATTTCCATATTGACCACGACCACCAATTTGTCGCATCAAATACATACCCATTACATAACCACCCAGCGCAAAAAAAGCACCGTGTCCCAAAGATAAAATTCCGCAATAACCCCAAATTAAATCCATTGATAGCGCGAGTAACGCAAAACACAAAAATTTTCCAACCAAGGTGACGGTGTATGTGGACACATACCAGGAAGATGCCGGATCAATTAATAAATTTCCAATAGGGACATAAATCATCGCTAACAATACTATGCCGAGTACCAGCATACCGCCGCGATCATTGAGTAATAAACGTTTGGTTAGCATGTAATTTTTTCTCTTTCATTTGAAATTTTCCCCCTCTCCCCTGCCCCTCTCCCACAAGGGGAGAGGGGATTTAGTTCTTTTCAATATTTTTGCTAAGTCATCAATTTTCAAATTACAAAAATATTTTATTAGAACTTCAATCTGTTCCCTCTCCCTTGATGGGAGAGGGTTAGGGAGAGGGTGTTTTGCTTTAATCAATCCGCCGCCGCCCTACCCTTCTGCGGAAATAATCCCTTCGGTTTTTTCTGAATAAATAAAATCAATAACACCAACACCACCACTTTCGCCAATACCGCACCCGCGAAAGGTTCCATAAATTTATTTAAAATACCCAAACCCATTGCACCGACCAAAGTGCCCCACAAATTTCCAACACCACCCAATACCACCACCATAAATGAATCAATGATGTAACTTTGTCCAAGATTAGGGCCAACGTTTGTTAATTGCGAAAGAGCAACACCGGCTATGCCCGCAATACCGGAACCCAAACCGAATGTCATGGCATCAACCCAGTTGGCTTTCACACCAACAGCACGAGCCATGCTGCGATTTTGTGAAACTGCACGGACTTTTAATCCAAGAGAGGTTTTTTTCAAAATCATGAGCAGTGCAAAAAACACCATAAGAGAAAAAATAAAAATATAGAGTCGATTATTGGTGATAGACAACACCGGATTCAAACTGATCGAACCACTCATCCAATCCGGTAATTGCACAGCCTGGTTATTAGGTGAAATAAAAGTTCTGACAACTTGTTGCAGAATCAAACTAATGCCAAAAGTGGCCAGAAGAGTCTCCAGTGGTCGTCCATATAAAAATTGAATAACACCACGCTCAATAGCAACACCGACCAATCCAGCAATAATAAATGCAGCGGGAATGGCAATTATCAAACTGTAGGTAATTTGATTGGGAAATAGCATCTGTACACCCCAGGTGACATAAGCACCAATCATCATTAATTCGCCGTGAGCCATATTAATGACTCCCATCACACCAAAGGTGATGGCAAGGCCAATCGCCGATAACAATAAAACCGACCCCAAACTCAAACCAAAAAATACATTCTCTACTACACGATAAGTTGAAATGCGATCTTCAATTGATTCCAATGCCAGAAACGCTGCAGTGCGCACTTCACTGTCAGCATCATTTTCTGCAACGTTATTTAATGCGCTGCGAATTTCCTGTTCCAAAGCACCTTCCAAAATTTGGATAGCATCCAAACGAATTTGTTTATCTTCATTTTGTAAGTTGGCTAACGCAATAGCCAAACCCAAACGATTGCGAACGTCAGTATCGGGTTCATGTTTAATGCGCTCTTCCAATAAGATCTTGGTATCTTCATCAAGACCATCGGTCATCATGCGCTGGATAGCAAGATTGCGAATAGTGGCATCCAGATGATTTAAATTCAGTTGCGCTACCATACCGCGCAGTTGCACACGCATAGTGTTATTGATAGGTACACGCTTCAGATTTTCGGCTTGATCTGCTGCGATTAAATTTCCGGTTAATACATCAGTAAAATTTTGATTTTCGTCGATGATAGCAATTGCAGGGTCATCAGCTTGGTTAGCGTAGAGTTTTCCTTCTTGCAAGGCTTCAAACAAAGTCACCACACGAGAATCATTTAAAGCAGATAATTTTTTAATAGCTTGCCCACGCTTGGGCAGACTGCCTTGTGTCATTTCTTTTGCCAAACGATTGAATTCGTTGGCAGGTGATTCTTGAATAAGAGTTTCCTGACTTACTGATTCTTCACTTACTGAAACTGGTGCCTCAGTTTCTTGTGCAGAAACAAGGTTTGATGAATACAAAGATAAAGAAAACACCAGCGAAAATAACAAAGTAAAACCAATTCTAATGAAGGAACCAGATTTGAATTGATAGATATTCCATAATTTTTGCATAGTGTTTTCTCGAAAAATAATCTCAATGTAGGGTGGGCAAAAGCAAAGCGTGCCCACCATTCTCAGCGTGGGCACGCAAGCTTTGCCCACCCTACAAATTTACGATTTAAAACTTACTGCGCAGCAGCACCCAAACATTTTTTGGTTTTGGTGTTGTAGTTACCGCACTTTAATTTGATCCAGTCAGATTCCAGATCTTTTGAACCTTCAAGGTAATCAGACCAAGCGTCACCAGGAACCAAACCATCGGTTTGTGACACTGTGAGGAATTGGCCATCCGCTTGAATTTCACCAATTAACACTGGTTTGGTGATGTGATGGTTTGGCAACATTTTGCTAACACCACCAGTCAAGTTAGGTGCTTCAATTCCAATGATGGCGTCAACTACTTTATCAGTATCAGTAGTGCCTGCTTTCTCAACCGCTTTCACCCACATATTGAAACCAATGTAATGCGCTTCCATCGGATCGTTGGTAACGCGTTTTGGATTCTTGATGAAGGCTTTCCACTTTTTAATAAATTCAGCATTCGCTGGATTGTCTTCGCTCATGAAATAATTCCATGCAGCCAAGTGACCAACCAAAGGTTTGGTATCAATACCTGAAAGCTCTTCTTCACCTACAGAGAAGGCAACAACTGGAATATCTTCTGCAGTGACTTTTTGGTTACCCAATTCACGATAGAAAGGAACGTTGGCATCACCGTTGATAGTTGAAACCACTGCGGTCTTTTTGCCAGCAGAACCAAAACGCTTGATATCAGCTACGATATTTTGCCAATCGGAATGACCGAATGGGGTGTAATTGATCATGATGTCTTCTTGTTTAACGCCTTTTGCTTTCAAGTAAGCTTCAAGAATTTTGTTGGTAGTACGCGGATAAACATAATCAGTACCTGCCAATACCCAACGCTTCACTTTCATTTCTTTCATCAGGTAATCAACAGCTGGAATTGCTTGTTGATTTGGTGCAGCACCGGTGTAGAACACGTTGCGTGAAGATTCTTCACCTTCATATTGCACTGGATAAAACAACACGCCATTTAATTCTTCGATAACTGGCAACACCGATTTGCGTGATACAGAAGTCCAGCAACCGAAAATTGCAGCAACTTTATCTTTGGCAATTAATTCACGGGTTTTTTCCGCAAATAATGGCCAGTTAGATGCAGGATCAACTACTACGGCTTCCAATTTTTTGCCGAGCAAACCGCCTTTTTTGTTTTGCTCTTCAATCAACATCAACATGGTATCTTTCAGAGTAGTTTCTGAAATCGCCATAGTGCCTGAGAGTGAATGCAATACACCGACTTTAATTGTGTCAGCCGCCATTGCAGTGAAAGAGGCTAATGTAATGCCGCAGGCAATACCGAGCGCCCCGACAGATTTTGCAAACTTTTTGAGCTTCATGGGTCTTCTCCAGAGATTAAATTTAAGTTGGACTCGCTATCGCCTTATTGTGTGATCAGTGCTTTATTCCTTTTTGTTTTGTATACACAAAACTACTTATCACTCAATTCTTTTTGCTGTGCTTCATAAAGCATATGCAATGTAATTTTTCTCACCTCGGTTTTACTTTCTTCAATATGTGATTTGAGATAAGCCTTGGCGTCTTCCGCACGCCTTTCAATAATCGTACGTAAAATTTTGGCATGTTCGTCATAAGTCGCTTCAATACGATTTCTCTGCGTAAAATCAATACGACGAATAATTCGCAATCTTTCTGTTACTTCATGATGAATACGTGCCATTTCCGTGTTGCCAGTGGCCTCGATCAACTGTTCATGAAATCGTTCGTCCAAACCGCAAACCGTAGGGCCATCTTCGATACGATCTTCCGGTTTTACCAACCATATACGTTTAACATCTTCCAAATTTGGAGCAGGCTCCATTTCGCATAACTTTTTAATTGCAGCTAATTCCAAAACAATTCTGACGTCATAAAGCTCTTCGAATTTTTTAAAATTAAAAGGTTTAACTTGCCACCCACTGCGAAATGACACATCAACAAATCCCTCGCGTTGCAATCTAGCCAAAGCTTCACGTACCGGTGTTCGACTGGCTTCGACACGTTCGGCAATTTCGTTTTCACTGAAACGATCACCAGGTAACAAACGAAACGAAAAAATATCCTGCTTGAGAATGTTGTAAATGCGCTCGGTTAAATTAGTGCGCGGCTCCTCGGATTTTTTTTTCGGTTTTTCGGTTTTGATTAGTTTCATCTTAATTTCCACAATTTTTGACCCCACCTAACCTCCCCTTACCAGGGGAGGGACTGGCTCCTCCCTTTGAAAAAGGGAGGCGGGGGAGGGATTTTGAGATCTTCAATTTTTCCGAAATCTTAAATCCCCCCTAACCCCCCTTTTTCAAAGTGGGGAACGACTCCCTTCATTAATCACTTCTGGTGTTCTATTCCTCCAACACCAACAACAAATCGCCTGCATTCACTTGTTTACCCGGTGCACAATGAATTGCACTGACTTTCGCTTTGCGATCCGCATAAACAGAAAATTCCATCTTCATCGCTTCAACAATTAATAGCGGTTGATCAGGCTCAACGAATTGGCCGGGTTCAACTAATAATTTCCAAATATTGCCGCTGATATCGGCAGTTACCGCATGTCCATCAACTTCAATTGGGCCGGTATTAATTTTGACTTGCAAAGCTGCATCCACTTTTGCAGCTTCATCGGCTTGCCAAAGTGCCACCTCTTTTGTAAATGCGGTTTGTTGTTTGGTTTTAAATTCAGCAATGCTTGCTGCGTTTTCTTGTAAGAATTTTTCATGCTCGGCGAGGCTGAAATAATCTTCTTCGATACGCAAACTTAATCGTCCTTCACGGAAAGCTTCGCGCTGTGCTGTTAGCTCTTCTTCTGTCACTTGGTAATAACGAACGCGATCAAAAAATTTCAACAGCCAGGGCTCGCCATCTTTGAAGGTGGAATTTTTCAAAAATTTATTCCAGATAGGTAAAGTGCGACCAACCAGTTGATAACCGCCGGGAGAATCCATACCGTAAATACACATATAAACTCCGCCGATACCAACAGTGCCTTCAGCGGTGTAAGTACGCGCAGGATTATATTTTGAAGTTAATAAACGATGGCGCGGATCAACTGGAACTGCGCAAGGCGCACCCAAATAAACATCTCCCAATCCCAACACCATGTAACTGGTATCGAAAATAATTTGTTTGACTTGATCAACAGAATCCAAACCATTAATGCGACGCATAAATTCAGTATTGCTGGGTAGCCAGGGCGCCGTGTCGCGAACCGATTGTCGATAACGTGCAACTGCGTCAAGCGTTGCTGAATCTTCAAATGCCATCGGCATATACACAATACGACTGGGAACTTTTATTTCACGCGCATCAGCGAGAATGTCTTCAATTAGCAATAATTGTTTGATCAATTCTTGCTGATGAATCACACGGCTATCGTAATTAATTTGCAATGAACGCACGCCGGGAGATAATTCAATCACACCTTTAATCGGTGACGCTTTTAAATATTCCATCAACGCATACACACGCAAACGCAAACTCAATTCCAGAATATTGTCTCCGTACTCCAACAAAATATATTTATCACCGGCTTGACGATAAGAAACCAATGGACGTCCATTTTTTGGCGGCAATGAAGCCACAATACATTCTGATAAACCATGCGCCGGTTTAACCATGGCTGTTGTTGAGAACTTTTCAATCGGTTTTAATTCATTAATTGCTTTGTCCTGCGCTTTTTCCAGGGATAACGCATCATCAAAACTCATTCGCTTAAAACAAATTTTATCGCCAGGTTTAACCTGCCCGACTTTCCATAATTCAGCTTTTACAATAGTGACAGGACAAACAAAACCACCAAGACTGGGGCCATCTTTGGTTAAAATCACCGGCATATCGCCAGTGAAATTAATCGAACCCATCGCATACTCTGTATCGTGAATATTCGATGGATGCAAACCGGCTTCGCCACCATCGCTGCGTGTCCATGTGGGTTTTGGCCCATTCAAACGAATACCCAATCGATTGGAGTTGTAATGCACTTCCCATGCAGTATCAAAAAACATTTTGATGGCATCTTCGGTGAAAAAATCCGGCGCGCCATGCGGACCATAAAGCACCCCTATGTCCCAGGTACGAGCAGTTTCTGTTTTGGAAAAACAATTCGGAATTAATTCGGCAGGTGCTTTTGCTGCTGCATAAACAGGTGCCGGTGTGGTGCAAGCGGCAATTGCAGGATTACTAATCGGCAACATATCGGTTGCACGCAAAGTGCGACCTGCGTGCCCACCAAATTGACCTAAAGCAAAAGTGGATCGGCTACCCAAATAAACAGGAACATCAATACCATTGCGCACGGCAATATAACCACGACAACCTTGTTCGGCTTTTCCTATTTCAAGAATTTGTCCGGCTTTTATGGCCACCGGTTGCCAAAACTCAATTAATTTTCCATCAATTTTTGCAGCAGAAATCGCACCGGTTAATGCAATTATTGCATCAGTATGAAATTTTAATTTGGGACCAATAATGGTGTATTCAATTGCGGCTGCACTTTCATGATTACCGACAATACGATTCGCCAAACGAAATGCATAATCATCCATTGGCCCTGAAGGTGGAACACCGACACTCCACAAACCCACACGTCCAGGATAATCCTGCACGCTGGTGTAAGTACCCGGTTGAATCACTTCAATCACAGGCGGTACATAAGCAAAACTCGCTAATTTATTGGTTGCAACTTTCCCTGATGCAAAAAAATCGGATGCAATAATTTGTCGTAAATAATCAAGATTTGTCGCAATACCGGCAACACTGGTTTCATTTAATGCCGCTGACATTTTTGCAATAGCATCTGCACGGTCTTTTCCATAAACAATAATTTTGGCAATCATCGGATCATAATAAGGTGACACTTCTGTACCGGTTGCCACCCATGTGTCGATACGTGCAGATTCCGAAAATTTAACTTCTGTGAGAACACCAGGCGATGGTTGAAAATCACGAACAGGATCTTCTGCATACAATCTAACTTCAATTGCTGCACCTTTTGGATTAACTTGAATATTTAATTCAGGAGGTGTGCCTGCGGCGGTGAGAATCATCCATTCAACCAAATCCACCCCCGTACAAGCTTCAGTAATCGGATGTTCAACTTGCAAACGTGTATTCACTTCCAGAAAATAAAATTCGTCGCGTACAGGATCGTAAATATATTCAATAGTACCCGCAGAACGATAATTCACCATTTTGCCGAGACTAACTGACGCTGCTAATAATTTTTCTCGTGTTGATGCGGGTAAATTTGGTGCCGGTGTTTCTTCAACTACTTTTTGATTACGACGTTGCAAGGAACAATCACGCTCACCCAGCGCCAATACATTGCCTTTACCATCGCCAAAAATTTGCACCTCAACATGACGTGCGTTATCCACAAATCGTTCAAGAAAAACACCGCTGTCGCTAAAAAAGTTTTGTCCCAAACGTTTAACACTTTCATAAGCATTAACCAATTCAGCTTCACTGTTACAACGTGTTAAACCAATACCGCCTCCACCGGCAGTACTTTTTAACATCACCGGATAACCTAATTTCCCGGCAAATGCAGTTGCTTCTTCTATTGAATTTAATAAACCGGTCCCAGGCGTTAAAGGTACATTGGCTTCTGCCGCCAATTCACGCGAGGTATGCTTCAAACCAAACTGACGAATTTGTGAAGGTGTAGGGCCACAAAATGCAATTCCTTCCGCTTCGCATTTTTCCGCAAAAGCTGCGTTTTCGGATAAAAATCCGTAGCCCGGTATAATGGCTTGGGCACCGGTTTCTTTTGCAGCCGCCAAAATTAAATCCGTTTTTAAATAACTTTCTGCTGCGGTATTACCACCGAGACAAATTGCTTTGTCACAAGCTGTGACATGCGCCGAATTACGATCCGCATCGGAATAAACGGCAACAGATTCAATTCCCATTTTCTTTAGCGTTTTCGCAATACGCACTGCGATTTCACCACGGTTTGCTATGAGTACGGTCTTTAACATTTTCTTCTCCGACTGCTAATTTTTTTAATCAAGGCAGAGGTTTTTCACCCCCCTCTCCCTTGCCCCTCTCCCACAAGGGGAGAGGGGATTTGGTTCTGTTCTAAATTTTTCTTAAACTCACAAGTTCCAAATTAAATTTGCCTTCCATTAAAAACTTCAATCTATTCCCTCTCCCTTGATGGGAGAGGGCTAGGGAGAGGGTGTTTTCATTTTTTCAGCGACGCTATATAACTCCGCCATCCACCAAAACCCGTAATATCTGCCACTCCTTTCACAGCATTGCCTTCACAAATAAATCCTTTCACTTCCCTCCCATCACACAAAGTTAAAGTGCCGATTCCCAACGGAGCAGGAATTAATGCAACAAAACTTCCGAAATCGGTCAAAGGTACATCCCACAATTCCACAATAATTTCTGCACCTTCTGCATCAGTTCGAATCAATCCAGGTTTTGGTGGAGTGGTGTTGGGCAAGGCAAACAAACGATAATTTTTTGCAGTAAATGTACTTTCAACAAAAATCGCCTTACGTTCTTGCAATTGTGTATTGAGCGGCATACCAGTGAGATGCGCACCGACAACAGCAAGGCGCACATAACCTGCCGGGGCAGATTTCTTTTCGATGAATGCAGGAATAGATTTTTGCGTAGTGCCTAATCGCAATGACAAACTCGCGTGCCATTTTTTTCCGAATGCAGCCAATGCAGAATCTTGCCAAGCTGCTGCAATTAACGTGATGCCGAATGGCAAGCCGTCTGTACGAATGGTTGCAGGTAAGGCTAATGCGGAACAATCCGCTAAATTCACAAAATTGGTGTAAGTTCCCAACTGACTATTCACTTGAATTGGATCAGCCATCACTTGCGCAATTGTTGGATGATGCGGCGCGGTTGGAACTAATAATGCATCCACAGTACTCATCAGCATTTGAATTTCACGTGCCAATTCAACACGACGATATTCAGCAGAATAAACATCGGTTGCCGAAAATTTTTTTGCTTTTTCGATAATACTTCGCACAACTTCATTCATATCAGCAGCGTGATTTTGCATAAAATCAGCAATCGCGGCATGACGCTCAGCAACCCAGGGACCACCATAGAGTAATTGTGCGAGAGTGAACATAGGTGTGAAATCCATTTCAACTAATTGCACATTCATGCTGCGCATTTTTTCCAAGGTGAGTAACCAGGCAGCTTTAGATTTTTCATCACCAAACCAATCAGGTGATGCAGGGATTGCAAAGCGGGGCATATCGGAAAAATAACGCGCAACTTGTGATTTACGCGAAAAGCCATCTGCAACATCAAAACCTTCAATTAAGGATGCAACCATTTCTGCATCCTCAACTGTGAGAGAAAAAATTGAAACACAATCCAGACTTTTACAGGCGGGCACTACGCCTTTAATACTGAATCGACCCTTGGTAGGTTTTAACCCAACAATATTATTAAAACCTGCAGGAACACGACCTGAACCTGCCGTGTCTGTTCCCAAACTAAACGGGACTATACCTCTCGCCACTAGAGTTGCGGAACCCGAACTGGAACCACCGGAAACATAATCAGAATTAAAAGAATTGGGTACGACGCCATAAGGTGAACGAGTACCCACAAGGCCAGTGGCAAATTGATCCAGATTGGTTTTACCCAACACAATTGCACCGGCTTTTTTCAAAGCCGCGACAACCGTGGCATCTTGTTCAGGAACATAAGTAAATGCAGGGCACGCGGCAGTAGTAGGCACTGCCGCCACATCAATATTGTCTTTAACGGAAAATGGAATTCCGTACAAAGGCAAATTGATTGCATTTTCTATTGCATCCAAACGGGCAAGCTGCTGCTCAATTTCACTGGCGGAGAGCAAATAGATCCAGGCCTTATCATCCACTGACAGCTTTTCACGAAGCGAATGCAAGGCATCGCGTGGAGTTAATTTTCCACTGCGATAAGCTGCAAGCCACTCTGGAATTGTCCAACCAAAAAATTCTGTCATACCGCAATTTCCCGACTTGTATTTATTGAATTCATTCTTGGATACAAGATTGTTTTACAAGAAATTGCAGTAAGCGTGCCAGAAGATGTGATGAATTTTATTTTTATAAAAACCCAAGCATAATCAATCAATTGATAAAATAAAAACTCATCTTGTATTTTAAAAAATACAAGAAATGCCAATTGAATGCTCTTTTATAAAACAATAGGAATTTTTGAGGCACCAAATAGGTGCCATTAAAAAGAAAAGGCAGCCAAAGCTGCCTTGAATTTCCGCATGAAAAAATATTGAAGCTAGTACTGATAGCCCCAAATAATAAATAAACCTTGATCTTCACGATCATATTGATCAGCTGTAAGCCATTAATCCTAAACTTGCATAAAGTTTTCCGTTACCAACATTGGTCGAATATTTTCCACCTATTACTCCGCCATAGGGTAAGCCAAGGCAAATTGAAAATTGAAAATTGATTGTTAGCCGAAGTTATATTGCTTAAGAAAATTAATATTACGGAAAATAAAATTTTTACAGGAATTTCATGATGAGATTTTTCCTTAAACGAAAAAAAGCAAGCCGAAGCTTGCTTTTTGGGGTTCAACATTGAATTAAATTTATTGAATTGGTAAAGACAAATTCACAACAAAATTAATTTCATCATCAACTTCACCATCATTATCATCGATAATTTTACCCAAAGTGAAACTCAACTTATCGTTGTACTTGTAAGTTGCATCAATATGACTATACACAGAATCACCATCATCCATATGTTGACCTAATTTAAAAGCAAATTTCTCAAAAGAAAGCTCTGCTGTTGCATAGCTATAGTCTTCATTTCCAAGAGGTGCGTGATCTGCCACTACAGCATCATAATAAGTAAACTTGAATGGACCATAACCAATTGAAGGGATCACTTCAACATACTCACCTGGTTTCACAGCAGAATTGACATCATCACTGACGTATTCACCCATTGTTGGGTAAATGTAAGAAACGACACTTACACCATAGGTAAATTTATCAATTGAACCTGAGTAACCCGCATAAAGATCATATTCTGTTCCAAAACTACCATCACCAGAGCTAGTCCAAATTCCAGCTACAAAACCATTCCCGCTAACATTCACATCAGCAGAAAGTGCAGCACCACCACCCAAATCAAACCCTCTCCAGTAGTACATATTCGATGCACCAACAGACGCCGCAACTTCAGCATGAGCAGCAGGAACAGCGAGGCCAGCAAAAGCAGACAGAGCTACAGCACTAGCAACCAATTTTTGTTTCATCTTCATGAGTTCTTCCTCTACGTTGGAATTTACTAAGTATTTGGTATTTTTGAGGCAGCTACTGCTTTATCACATTAGCTTGAACACACTTTTGCAGTTACCAAGCCAACTTTAATTTTCTTTTGAAATTCATGGAGTTAATAGTTGGATACAAGATTGAATACTATTTGGGGTATTTAATTTGGCACCATATTGATGCATAAAATAGGTGCACCCATAGGATGGGTGCACCAAACAGTGTCATTTGTATTTTTCTATGTCACTTTTAATTTCCTGCAGGTAGATTTCAGCGGCATTTTTTGATTGGGACCTGGTTAACCGGCTCAACGCCCATTGATCAACTATCCGCTTCAAGGAGCCGATAGACCAACTTCCATAACAAACCAAACCAGACAAAACAAGCAGAACGCCCCATTTTGCCTGAACACTCAAGTCTTCATCCGCCAGAGCATTACCCAACCAGAGTGCCAATAAAGGAGTCATCAGCGTAATTAAGGCAACAACTCCAGCTGCCAACCGTTGCAGCACATAGAAAAATAAAACGGCGCCAATTAATGATCCCACCAATGCGAGATATAAAATGCTTGCCCAAGCTTCAGTGGGTGGGAGACTGCCGGGAATTTTCCCGTCTTGAACCCACCAAAAAATCCATAATCCTGGCAATGAGAAAATTAATGCGCCTGTCGCTTGAATGAAAGCATCGGGTGAATTTTGTGTCATGGTTATTTTCTTCACTAAAACACTGCTGAAAGAAAATAAAAAACAGGATGCCAATATTCCCAATACACCACATAGCGCCTGTAAATCCAGTTGCCATTGTTCATGAAAAATCAAAGACAAACCCGTAATGGCAATCAACAGGGACAACACACGTCGAAGAGTGAAGGGATTATCTTTTAACAACCACCAACTAATTAATCCCGTTGCCAAGGGTGATAAGGCAAATATCACCGCAATAATTCCCGAAGGGATAAATTGGGCAGACCAATAAACCAGCGGCATATTAGGAAATACACCCAGGGAAGCAGCAAAAAATAATTTCCAATTATTCAGATAAGAAAATAATTTTCGGCGAAAAATCAAATCGATTGCTATAGCAATCAACACGGCCAATGTCATGCGTGACATAGCAGCAGCACTGAAACTGACACCATGACTACTCCATTGAATAGCCAATGGCGTAGTCGCCCAAATTAAAACAACTCCGAAATAAGCAAGTACTAGCATGACAACACTCCTTAATGTGTTGCCACAACCAAAAACTGCAATCCATAAAACACAAAGGCCGCAGTTTTTATGCTGCGGCCTTTGATGAAACTCGACTTAATTCAACAAATTCCGCAAACAAATGAGCCGCGCACCGCATACCAAATTGGACGCAGTGAGGCGGCGACAAAATGTTTCATGGAATTGATATTAAGCATGGAAAATATCTGAATGAATTGAAGAATCGTAACTCTATCCGAGTTTTTTTTACAATACAACAGATTGTTTTAAAAAATTTTATTACTCTATACTGATACCATCTTATAAGGTGAAGTGTTATGCAGATTTTTCTGGTAGGTGGCGCAGTACGCGATCAATTACTCAAACGTCCGGTAACAGAACGCGACTGGGTAGTCGTAGGTGCGGATATTGATGAAATGTTGGCGCAGGGCTTTCAGCAAGTCGGTAAGGATTTCCCGGTATTTTTGCACCCCCAATCCAAAGAGGAATACGCCCTGGCACGTACCGAAAGAAAAAGCGGCAAGGGTTATACCGGTTTTATTGTAGATACTAATAAAGCTATTACGCTGGAAGAAGATTTATACCGTCGTGACCTCACCATCAATGCCATAGCACAGGATGCAGAAGGAAAATTAATTGATCCCTTCAATGGTCAATCCGATATTCAGAATAAATTATTGCGACACGTCTCACCTGCTTTTGCGGAAGATCCATTGCGCGTGTTAAGAGTTGCACGATTTGCAGCACGTTATGCCTATTTGGGTTTTAACGTTGCGGATGAAACTTTGTTGCTGATGAAACAAATAGTCAGTGCAGGTGAAATCAACTATTTAACACCCGAACGCGTGTGGAAAGAAACACAGCGCGCGCTGACAGAACAAAACCCTGAAGTTTATTTTGCTGTATTACGTGAATGCGGCGCATTAAAAGTGTTATTTTCTGAAGTTGATGCGCTTTTTGGCGTGCCACAAACAGCGACATATCATCCCGAAATTGATACCGGTGTACATTGTTTGATGAGTTTGCAACAGGCAGTTAAATTATCGAATGATCCCATGATCAGATTTGCAACTTTGATACACGATTTGGGCAAAGCTACTACACCAACAGAAATTTTGCCCAGACACATTGGTCATGAAGAACGTAGCTTGCCATTGATTGAAAACTTGTGTCAGCGGATTAAATGCCCAAATGACTATAAAGAACTGGCCCTGGCAGTTGCTGCATGGCATACCCATTGTCATCGTGCACTGGAGTTAAAGGCATCCAGCCTATTAAAACTTTTGTTGCGGCTGGATGCATTTCGCCGCCCTGAAAGGTTCGAACAATTTTTGATTTGTTGCGAAGCAGATGCAAGAGGCAGAACCAGTTTTGAGGATCGGGACTATCCGCAATCTGACTTTTTACGTAAGGCTTATAAAATTTGTGTAGAAGTAAAAGCAAAAGAATTTGTCGAGCAAGGCATAATCGGAATCAAAATTAATGAGGCCATGCACAAAAAACGTATTGCCTTATTAAGGGAATATAAAACCAGGAGAATATAAAATATTATGCTCAATTCAAAAATTGAAAATCCGGTTGCACTGGTCACTGGTAGCGCCAAGCGCATTGGCGCTGCGATTGCAAAAGGTTTACATGCTGCAGGATACAATCTGGTATTACATTATCGAAATTCGCAAACAACAGCCGAAAATTTGATTGCAGAATTAAATCAACAACGTGCAGACTCGGCAATTTGTATTCAAGCTGATTTTGATCAGCTTGAATCCGTGCAAACACTTGCAGAAAAAGCCACCCAACAATGGCAGCGCTTGGATTTATTGGTGAATAACGCATCAATGTTTTATCCAACACCTTTGGCAAAAGCTCGTATTCAGGATTGGAACTCCCTGTTTAATAGTAATTTACAAGCGCCTTATTTTTTAATTCAAGCATTGGCTGTCGCATTAAAAAAAACTCAAGGTTCTATTATCAATATTGCGGATATTTATGCCGACAAGCCACTAAAAAATCACAGCCTTTATTGTATGGCAAAAGCCGGCAATGTGATGATGACCAAATCACTTGCACTGGAACTGGCACCCGATGTTAGGGTAAACGGTATAGCTCCCGGTGCCATTCTATGGCCGGAGACTCCAACCGACGATGCTCAAAAAATTCTGGAAAAAATTCCGATGCAAAAATTAGGAAACCCGAGTGAGATTGTGAATTTGGTTCTATTTCTGGCCAACAAAACCAATTACATTACCGGACAAATTATCAGTGTCGATGGCGGCAGAGCTTTAAATATATGATCAGAACACAATTATTAACTGGCGACAAACAATGGCTGGAAGGCCACGAAGAACTCATCGAGCAATGGAAGCAAGATGACGGAAGCTTTATCTGGATTGATTTATTTGATGAGAAGCCAGATGCTGAAAAAAAATTTTTACAATCGATGAATTGTCACCCGCTTGCAATCGAAGATGTGCAGCGCTTTCGGCATCCTCCCAAAACTGAGACATTTGATAATTTTACACTTATCCTTTATCGCGGAATTACGGAATTTAATAGAGATCTTACCATTCAACAAATCACTATCGGATTATTTGCGGGTGATCGATGTTTAATTAGTCGCCATGCAGATAAATCCCTGGGGATTCAATGCTATTGGGAAACAGCACAAAAAGAAAACCTTTTAGTGAGCCCGGGATTATTGGCAACACGAATCATGCGTTTTTCTGTCGGTCGCTATTTGGAAGTGCTGTTGGCATTTGAACCGAATCTGACTGATCTTGAAGATGCCCTGCAAGACAAACCCAACGATGACATTATGCGTGAGTTAATTTCTTATCAATCTCGTTTACGAAAATTGAAACGTATTTTTAATTATCACGAACGTATGATTCAAAACTTACGAACCGATATACCACAACGGCTGATAGATGAAGATGGTGATATAGAACATGCGTTACAGGATCTATACGAGCGATGCGAACGATTAAACGGTCTTTGCACTATGTATTATGAAATTTGCGGCGATTTAATTAATGGCTATCTTTCATTAAGCTCACATCAATTGAATAACACCATGAAAGTTTTGACTGTGTTCACAGCAATTTTTGTTCCGCTCACTTTTATCGCAGGTGTTTACGGGATGAATTTCGATAACATGCCTGAGTTGCGTACGGTTTATGGTTATTTTTATACCTTGGGCGCCATGCTGGTAATTGCTGTGATTATTGGCTGGGTTGCAATTAAAAAGTGGTTTTAATCCTGCCCTCACCCCTGTCCCTCTCCCAGAGGGAGAGGGAATTTTTATCGCACTGGTTGATAATTAAGTAGGGAGTTTATCCCCTCTCCCTCCGGGAGAGGGCTAGGGTGAGGGAGAAATCCTTTCACCTCTCCAAACAAAATCCACCGACCAAAGCGATTGACTGGCTTTATCAAATTCATTCCACAGTTGTGAAAAAGTTTTTTTCAATTCGGGGTGCAATTGATCCGCTGCCAATTCTGTCAAAGGCAATAACACAAATGCATTTTGTAAAATTTCATCGCGTGGTAATTTAACACCCGCTTCGACACCAACAAACTCACCGTACAGCAAAATATCAATGTCCAATGTCCGCGGACTGAATTTAGGGCCGTTGCGTTTTCTGCCATTATCGTCTTCAATTTTTTTGAGTCGATCTGATAAATCACCAATTTTTAAATCCGTTTTGCCTGCGACGACCAAATTCAAAAAATTACTACCATCAAACCCAACAGCCTTGCTTTCATAGATAGTAGAAATTTTCATATTGGATAAAAAAACAGAAAGCGCATCCAAACCGGCCGATATATGTTGATAGCGTTGAATATTGCTACCAAGACTTAAATAAATGTTGGTCATTCGGGTTTGACTCCACGTTCGATAATCAAACCCACATCACGCGCACCGCGCACTGCACCCGGCTTGCTTAAACGCAAACGCAGCCAGGGTACGCTGAATTCTTCGCGAATTAATTTGGCAATTTCTTCTGCCAGTGTTTCTACCAACAAGGCATTGCGATTTTCAACATAGGCAATAAGACGTTTCGCTACAGCTTTGTAATTCAATGCATATTGAATATCGTCTGTCGCTGCCGCTTGACGAATATCACTTGCCATTTCCAAATCAATACTGACGGTTTGTCGAACTTGTCGTTCCCAATCGTAAATGCCGATGATGGTCTCTATGCGTAAATCGCGAATGTAAACTATGTCCAATTTTTTCTCCGGGATTTTCCTCAAAGGAATCTTCCCCCCTTTGAAAAAGGGGGGTTAGGGGGGATTTAAGATCTCGCAAACTTTCACAATTTTAAATCCCTCCTCCGCCTCCCTTTTCAAAGGGAGGAACCAAATCTTGCTTAGTTGAAATTTTTAAATAGATTTCAATTCAGTTAACGGCCAACGCGCCTTAATACTCAAGGACAAATCATCTTTCTGCCCCGCTAACAAACGCTGACAACCTGCGTAAGCGATCATGGCACCATTGTCGGTACAAAATTCATTACGTGCGTAAAATACTTTTGCGTCAATTTTGGCAAGCGATGTTTCCAATTCGCGACGCAAACGTTTATTGGCAGACACACCACCGGCAATCACCAAAGTTTTCATTCCGGTTTGTTCGAGTGCGCGGCGACTTTTTATCACAAGTGTATCCACAACTGCAGCTTCAAATGCGCAGGCAATATCCGCGCAGGTTTGATCGTCGGGCAATCCGTCATCCAAAGTGTGTTGCTGAATAGCAGTAAGCACAGCTGTTTTTAATCCGCTAAAACTGAAATCCAAACCGGGTCTGTCCACCATAGGACGAGGAAAAACAAATTTTCCTTCGACACCTTTTTCAGCAAGTTTTGCAATTAATGGCCCGCCGGGATAATCCAGATCCATCATTTTGGCAGCTTTATCGAAGGCTTCACCAGCAGCGTCATCAAGCGATTCGCCCAATAGTTGGTATTGTCCTATAGCATCAACTTTTACCAATTGGGTATGACCACCTGAAACCAGTAATGCAATAAAAGGAAATTGCGGGGGATTTGCTTCCAACATGGGCGCCAACAAATGGCCTTCCATATGATGCACCCCCAATGCAGGCACATCCCAGGCATAAGCCAGTGAACGCCCCATCATGGCACCGACCATTAACGCCCCCACCAATCCAGGACCGGAAGTGTAAGCAACTGCACCAATATCAGACGATGTCGTTTTCGCATCCACCATAACCTCTTGAATTAATGGCATAAGTTTTCGGACATGGTCCCGCGAAGCCAATTCAGGGACTACTCCACCATATTCAGCATGCAAGGCAATTTGTGTGTAAATACGATGCGATAACAAACCAAGTTCGCTGTCATAAATCGCCACACCCGTTTCATCACAAGAGGTTTCAAGACCCAGAACCCGCATCGCACAACCTGTTTTCAAGAGTTAAATATAAAGAGGACGGTAAAAGTGCGGCCATGATAAAGGCTTGCCATTGCAGTGAGCAAAAGAAATCTATAGAATCCGCACCCCTCGGGCCAGCTCTATTGGAACTGGTGATAATAGATACGCATCATTTTTAATATCAACACAGGTAAAGACATGCCTTTTGTAAAAATTAAAGAAAACGAACCTTTCGATGTAGCTTTGCGCCGTTTCAAGCGTGCGTGTGAAAAAGCAGGGGTTTTGGCAGAAGTTCGCGCTCGCGAATGTTACGAAAAACCAACCACTCTGCGTAAGCGCGATGCTGCCGCTGCCGTTAAGCGTCATGCCAAAAAGGTTCAACGCGAATCTAAAAAGTTTACCCGTCTGTATTGATTCATCCTGCCCTCTGTTAATCCAGAATCGGGCAATCAATCAAAATGATGCAAAGACCGCGGCCTGAAAAGGTTTCGCGGTTTTGTTGTTTTTTCGGATTGATTATTTTGCACAGTGAATAACGCTGGCAAAATCCTTAATGGCTGTTAATACTAACCACCCGGAATAATTTGCTTTATTGTTACAACAGATCCCCCATGGCCAGTTTGATCCCGCAAGATTTCATAGATGACCTGCTTGACCGTGTCGATATAGTCGATGTGGTGGACAGTCGCGTCAAATTGAAGCGTAGTGGTAAAAACTATTCGGCTTGCTGCCCTTTCCACGAAGAAAAAACACCCTCTTTTACAGTAAGTCCGGATAAACAATTCTTTTATTGTTTTGGCTGTGGTGCCAGCGGTAATGCTGTCGGTTTTGTGATGGATTATGAACGTCTGAGCTTTCCCGAAACTGTGGAAACACTGGCACGCAGTGTGGGTTTGGACGTACCCAAACAAGTGCAATCCGAAGCGCAGATTGAGCGCGAACAGGAAAAGAAAAATCTCTATTCCCTGATGCAAAAAGCCAACGATTTTTATCAGCAGCAATTACGGCATCATCCCAGTAAACAGATGGCGGTGAATTATCTGAAAGGCCGCGGTTTGGATGGCCAAACCGCCAAAGTGTTTGGCGTTGGATTTGCTCCACCGGGCTGGGATAATCTGCTTAAAACCTTGGGGCAAGATGATCAGGACAAGCATCTGCTCATCGAAGGCGGCATGCTGATTCATCAAGCACAGGACAAAAAACTTTACGACCGTTTTCGTCACCGCATTATGTTTCCGATTATCGATTTACGCGGGCGCGTAATCGGATTTGGCGGTCGTGTTTTGGGTGATGACAAACCCAAATATTTGAACTCCCCCGAAACCTCCATCTTTCATAAAGGCCAGGAGCTTTATGGTTTATACCAGGCACGGGAAGCCAATCGCGAACTGAAACGCTTGCTGGTAGTGGAAGGCTATATGGATGTGGTCAGTCTTGCGCAATTCGGTATCAGTTATGCGGTAGCGACATTAGGCACTGCTTGCGGAGAAGATCACCTCAGCAAAGCATTCAAACACACAACTGAAGTAGTCTTTTGTTTTGATGGCGATCAAGCGGGTCGCACAGCAGCAAGACGCGCACTGGATGCATCCCTAAGCAGTATGACCGATGGTCGCACAGTGAAATTTTTATTCCTGCCTGACGGGGAAGATCCCGACACTTTGGTTCGACAAATTGGCGCGGATAAATTTGAACGTATGATTGATCTAGCTGTGCCACTGGAAGATTTTTTATTTGATGCTGCCGCTGAAGGATTAAACATTCGTAGCCTTGAAGGTCGCGCCAGATTCAGTCGTCGCGCAGCACCTTTGCTGGATAAATTACCGCGAGGTGTATTTCGTGAATTGATGTTTGACCAATTGGCTGCTCGCACAGGCTTGAGCCGACACACGCTCGAAGAGTTAATTCATCAATCCGAATCCCTGGCTGAGGAAGTGATTCCCAAGGAAACACCCGGCCCCAAAGAAGAAACCACCAAAACATTCCGCCCAAGGGTTAAAACGTCACCCGATTCAATACCTGATTCGTTTATTCTTGACAGCCCTCCGGTGGACTATGAAGAAGTCTATTTTGCGCAGCCTAAAAGGACGGGTTCTTTTGAACAACTTCGGTCATCCAGTACAAAAGCAAGACCTCTCCCGAGCGAATTAATGCCGCCCGCTCGCAAAGCACTTGCACTGCTGCTCACCCATCCCGATTTGGCAGCACATGAAACAGACGCACAAACCTGGTTTTCCGCAGGCGACTCCGAACTTCGCTTGCTGGGTCAACTGCTGAAGCTTTTACACGAAAGACCTCATTACAGATTAGCCAATATTATCGGCCACTGGCGGGCGGCTTATGGCGCAGAAGGTGCGGAACAACTAGCCGCTATTGCCGGACACGATTTATTGCTTGCGGCTAATTCTATTAGTCGTGCACGGGACGATAAACCCGCGAAAGCAGACTACGATTCGCAAGTCGCTTTTGTCGATTGCCTCAAGAAATTGAGACTGATGGAGCAGGAAGCCTTGAATCAATCCACGTTAAAATCGGTCAATCAGTCAGATTTTTCATCATTAAGTGCAGAAGACAAGGCAAAAATCCGCGCCGCACTGGAACATAAAAAACCAACTAGGCTATAATCCGCCCCCTTATTTTATCCCCCACTTATTTCGGTAGGTCACGCATGTCTGAAGATGTTCAACAGCAACAGTCTCGCATCAAAGAATTGATTGCACGCGGTAAAGAACAGGGTTATCTGACCTATGCCGAAGTCAACGACCATTTGCCGGATGATATTTCTGATCCGGATCAGGTTGAAGACATTATCCAGATGATCAACGACGTGGGCATTCGTGTATACGAAACCGCCCCCGACGCCGATACCTTATTAATGACTGACGGCGACACAGCTGCCGATGAAATCGCCGCAGCCGAAGCCGCAGCTGCACTGGTTGCTGTTGAAACTGAAACCGGCCGCACCACTGACCCGGTACGCATGTACATGCGCGAAATGGGCACAGTTGAATTGCTGACACGCGAAGGCGAAATTGTAATCGCCAAGCGTATTGAAGAAGGCATTCGCGAATTGATGCACGCCCTCGCCTACTGGCCTGGCGCAGTTGAGCATCTGCTCAATGAATATTCTCTGGTTGCCAAAGAAGAGCGTCGTTTGGCGGAAGTGATTATTGGCTGGCTCGACCCTGTCGAAGAAATCCCGGTTGCCCTTGTTGACGAAGATGCTGAAATCGAAGTTGCACCTGTTGCCGGAGCAAAAGCCGCTGGTGATGATGAAGACGAGGAAGGCAGCAGCGAAGAAGAGGAAGAAGCTATTTCGGGTGTAGACCCGGAAGAAGCCAAAGTGCGTTTTGAAGAATTGGCAAAACAGCATGAGAAAACCGTAAAAGCATTGAGCAAACATGGTTACGGCAGCAAACAAGCTGAAAAAGAATTATCCGCTTTGGGTGATCTGTTTAAGTTTTTCAAAATTCCTGCGCGCCAGTTTGATCCCATTTACAACAAAGCACGCGAATCTCTGGACAGTGTCCGCAAACACGAACGTTTGATTATGGATTTGTGTACACGCAAAGCACAGATGCAACGCAAAACTTTTATTAAAGAATTCCCCGGCAATGAAACCAATGCTGATTGGCTAACCGATTTGCTCAAAGGCAAAATTGAAAATGCTGACAAACTGGAACGCGTGCTGCCGGATGTGCAATCAGCACAACAAGTCTTGTCACAAATCGAAACCGAAACCGGTTTAAGTTTGGCATCAATTAAAGACATCAATCGCCGCATGTCAATTGGTGAAGCGCGCGCCCGTCGTGCGAAAAAAGAAATGGTCGAAGCCAACTTGCGTTTGGTAATTTCTATCGCCAAAAAATACACCAACCGCGGTTTGCAATTCCTCGATTTGATTCAGGAAGGCAACATAGGTTTGATGAAAGCGGTGGATAAATTTGAATACCGTCGCGGTTATAAATTTTCGACTTACGCAACCTGGTGGATTCGTCAGGCGATAACCCGTTCAATTGCAGATCAGGCGCGCACCATTCGCATTCCTGTACACATGATTGAAACCATTAACAAACTCAATCGTGTTTCGCGTCAAATGTTGCAAGAAATGGGGCGCGAACCTACGCCGGAAGAATTAGGCATTCGCATGGATATGCCGGAAGACAAAGTACGCAAAGTGTTGAAAATTGCCAAAGAAC
>CAMLML010000065.1 GCA_946481095.1 uncultured Cellvibrio sp. | reverse complement strand
CTTGCAAGCCGTTACAGCTTTTAAGCTACATCTGGAACGCAGGTTCAGAAGAAGAATCCGAAGTCAGTTTCGAATTGGTCCAACAACAAGATCAAGTCAAACTCACCGTCACCCACAAACGCTTAACCAACGCCAACACCCGCTTGAGCGTTTCTTCCGGCTGGCACACACATTTGAATATCCTGCGCGATATTTTAAACGGCAAAACCCCGCAAGGTTTTTGGAAAGTGCATACGCAGTTGGAAAAGGAATATGCGGAGCGTTTGGCAAATTAAGTTTTTGTTTTGATGCATGACGAGTGTCGTTAGCTGCAAACTCGTCATGCATTTTCTATTTTTATCGCGACAACTTCCATGCACGATAAACACTCAACCCTGCCATAAACACCAGAAATAATCCTACCCAAAACAAACCAATCTCAATCACTTTATTGGTGATTTGCATTCTTTCTGCATGTTCCCCGGTTGCAGAAATATCTATTACAATCGGATTAATTCGGCTTACGATCAATAGAACGATTGCACTAACAAACGTAATAATGGCATCCAATATCAACAGAGTGACCGTCCAGTAGCGATAAATCAATTTCCAGATTCCCAGAAGAAGCGAGCCAATTAAAATAGCGGACATTATCGGAATCCAAACAGTGACCGGTTCAGCAAAGGTGATGGTCAATTCTTGCAATTGAGTTGCCGACATCCAGAGCGTATGGTTTAGCATCAACAGAAAAAATACATCCGCCGCAAATTCAAAACTTTGTTCACAGCTACTAATTCTTTGCCAAGGGCGAGTCGCGAGTGGTAATTTTTCAGGCGACCAGCATTGGTAGGGATCAAAATAATCTTTACCGCCGACAGGGTTGCTCAACAGATAAAAAACACCCGTCACAGACGCAAACATGATCAAAGATTTATGTATCATCTCGTAGAAAAAATTGGCGACCGACAAATGTCCCGTGTTGAGCAAATGGGTACCGAGTTGAATCAACGCGAGAATCAAAACCAGAATCAATCCGTAATGCAGTGTTTGTTTGTAAAACGGAAACAATTCTGTACTGACAAGCTGCTGCCCTGTTAAAAAACTCCCCGCCACTTTTTGCGGATGCCCCAGGTCTTTCAATACAGCTGATATTTCTTCATCGCTGGGTTCGCGGCCTTTTTCTTCAGCAAGTGCTTCCAGCTTGTCGAGGATATTGGCTTTTAATTCGCGCGTAATTTCTTCGCGACGACTTTCCGGTAATGCCTGTGCAACGGCATGCATGTAACGATCAATTAGTTTCATTTCCCGCCTCCAAAATGTTGCTCACGTGATGGTTCAATTGCAGCCACTCAGCGCTCAAACTTTCAAGCAACGCTGAACCTTCGGGCGAAAGCTGGTAATAACGGCGCTCACGCCCTTCACCCTGCTGCCATTCACTGGTTAACAAACCCTGATCCGCCAACCGGCGCACCAGGGGGTAAAGCGTCCCTTCATCTATATCCAGGCCTGCGTCCTGCAATTGCTTGCGTAGCGAGTAGCCATAATGCGGATGCCGCAAAGACCCCAACACCGCCAACACCAAAATCCCCCGCCGCAACTCCTGCCTGAGCTTCTCAAACTGTTCATCTGACATACTGTGCCTCATATACTATGTAATACACAGTAAATACTGTGCGCTACACAGTAGTGTTTTGCAAGCTTTTTTTAAAATGTTTTTTTGTTTGTAGATTTTTTTGATAAAAGTCAACGAGATAGGATTTGGTTTACTTGGACGGAGGGCAGAAAAAGATATATCACACACACACAGGCAATTCATTTTGTTGCTGCACTTTTACGTTCTTGTTTTTAACTGACAGAATTGAATTTATTCGGAGGGATTGGGGAAAATAACGACAAAATAAAACCCGCACATGGCGGGTCTATTCTTTACAAATTAAATCCGGATTTATCGGGTTCCGTAAACCACCATGGTTTTACCTTTCACTAAAACCAGACCTTGATCTTCCAATGTTTTTAAAACACGTCCGACCATTTCACGAGAGCAGCCCACTATGCGGCCAATTTCCTGGCGGGTAATTTTGATTTGCATACCATCAGGGTGAGTCATGGCATCAGGTTCTTTACAGAGTTCCAACAAAGTACGTGCGACGCGACCTGTTACATCCAAAAATGCAAGGTCACCAACTTTGCGAGTGGTTGCGCGCAAGCGGCGAGCCATTTGGCTGCCGAGTGCAAACAAAAACTCCGGATGACTCTCGGATAATTCCTGAAATTTGGCGTAGCTGATTTCAGCAACTTCGCATTCGGATTTGGCTCGAACCCAAGCGCTACGGGAGTCGCTGTGGTCGAACAAACCCATTTCACCGAAAAAGTCGCCATCGTTGAGATAGGCGACAATCATTTCATGGCCGTCGTCATCTTCAATCAACACAGTGACTGAGCCTTTGACTATGTAATACAGAGAGTCACTTTTGTCGCCGGCATAAATAATCGTACTTTTGGCCGGATAACGACGACGATGGCAATGGATGAGAAATTCATCCACGTTTTTAATATGAGGTGTCAGTGAGACAGCAACCAAGATTCAACTCCTGCTGTTTTTATTTAGTAATCAACCGATTGTAATGTTGTTGATTATGACAACGCAACCAAGATTGTAAAAGTAATCGACGCAATGCGCTACAAATTTGTGACGCAGTTATATTCTGTGTTTACTGACTTGTCCACAAGTAATCATAAAATCTTATCAAAAATGTTAACTTGGGTGACATTTTTGCTTATTCCGTGGCTATGTTACCCTGCAAGGCAAATTAATTTGTGAATTTTCGATGAGGTTTTTATGCAAGCAGTTGTAAAGTGGGTTGATGGCGCACAATTTTTGGCTGAATCCGGTAGTGGGCATGCGGTGTTGATGGATGGCCCTCCGGATCATGGTGGTAGAAATACCGGGCCGCGTCCTATGGAAATGTTGTTGTTGGGTTTGGGTGGTTGTTCAGCATTTGATGTTGTGAGTATTTTGCAAAAATCACGTCAGCAAGTAACAGATTGTCGTTGCGAACTGGAAGCCGAGCGCGCAGAAGGTGTGCCATCTCCCTTCACCAAAATTCATCTCAAATTTATTGTGACAGGAAAAGAGTTGAAAGACACACAAGTAAAAAGAGCAGTGGAATTGTCAGCCACAAAATATTGTTCTGCATCCATCATGCTGGAAGCTGGAGGCGTTCACATTACCCATTCTTACGAGGTAAAAGAAGCTTGAGCAAAAAATTAGGCTTAAATATGAAAACTGGTTTTGGTCATCAGATTTGAAACCAGTGTCATTACATTTTTAACGGGAGTCGGAAATTTTTTTCCGCCCGCATCCAGTGCCATTTGTGCGTGTTTTGCTTCGTCTGCCAGCATTTGCGTCACTACTGCGCGGCTTTGCTGGTCTTCTCCGGGTAATTCTTCCAAATGTTTTTGCAGATGTTTGCAAACCTGATCTTCAGTTGCAGCGACGAATCCCAAACTGATTTTGTCGCTGATAAGTCCCGCGCTTGCTCCTATAGTAAAAGACATGGCGTACCAAATTGGATTTAACACGCTGGGATGGCTATCAAGTTGATTCAATCTCTGCTGGCACCAAACCAGATGATCAATTTCTTCGCGTGCGGCGCGCTCCATATCCTGTCTGACTTCAGGAAGTTTTGCAGTCAGTGCTTGCCCCTGATAAAGCGCTTGTGCGCATACTTCTCCTGTGTGGTTGACCCGCATTAATCCCGCAGCAAGTTTACGCTCTGACGCTTTCAGTTCACCGGAGCTAATCCCTGTTGCAGGGCTCGGACGTTCACTCGTCAAATCATTACCACTGGCCAGTGTTTTCAGTGATTGATCCAGATGGATAATCAATTTGTCTAAAAATGATAATTGGTTATTACGCATTTGCAGGTTCCTGATTATTTAACGGGTGCCATTTAGTCGGTGCATTTAATCAAAGTCTGGCAGGTTTCTCCATCTTTGCAGTTTTTGTCTTGTGCAGGCAGTAACCGGATTATATAGTCCGGCGTCGAATAAAAAATAATAATGTTTTATTAACCAACTGGAATAATAAAAATGACCTATCTATCGCAACGACTCTCTGCTACTGGATTCATGCTACTTGCCTTGATCAGTTTGAATCTATTCGCAAAAGAAAAACCTGTTTATCAAGACACTCAAAAAAGTTTCGAAGCTCGCGCCGCTGATCTGGTATCGCGCATGACGCTTGAAGAAAAAGTATCACAAATGCAAAACGATGCACCCGCGATTCCACGATTGGGAATTCCAAAATATGAGTGGTGGAATGAAGCTTTGCATGGTGTAGCGCGCGCAGGTTCAGCCACTGTGTTTCCGCAAGCAATTGGATTGGCGGCCAGTTTTGATTCGGACATGATGTTTGAAGTGGCAACCGTGATCAGCGATGAGGGACGTGCGAAATATCATGAATTTTCCCGTCGTAACCAACGCAATCGTTATCAGGGATTAACTTTCTGGTCGCCCAATATCAATATTTTTCGTGATCCCCGTTGGGGGCGAGGCCAGGAGACTTACGGTGAAGATCCTTATTTGACCAGTCAAATGGGTGTGGCTTTTGTAAAGGGGTTGCAAGGGAATCATCCGAAATATCGTAAAACAGATGCGACAGCAAAACATTTTGCGGTACACAGTGGCCCCGAATTCAATCGACATGAATTTGATGCGCGACCAACAGAGCGTGATTTATATGAAACCTATTTGCCCGCATTTCGCGCGTTGGTACAGGATGCAAATGTTGCTGCGGTCATGGGCGCTTACAATCGTGTTAATGGTGAATCTGCATCAGCCAGCCAGCGATTGTTGTTGGATATTTTGCGAAAAGAGTGGGGATTTAAAGGTTATGTGGTTTCCGATTGTGATTCCATAGAAGATATTTTCCTGCACCACAAAATTGTTAAAACTGCAGAAGAAGCGGCGGCACTGGGTGTCAAAAAAGGATTGGAACTCAATTGTGGAAAAACCTATGCGGCTTTAATTAATGCCGTTAAACAAGGGCTAATTACTGAAGCAGAAATTGATGATGCCTTGCGCCGTTTATTTTATACCCGCTTTCGTTTGGGGATGTTTGATCCTGATTCAACTGTGCCCTTTGCGAAAATTCCCTATTCAGTAAATCAATCCAAAACTCATGATGAGCTTGCTCGTCTGGCTGCACAAAAATCGCTGGTGCTGCTCAAAAATAAAAAAATATTACCACTGAAAAAAGATTTGAAATATGTCGCCGTGATTGGCCCGACAGCTGATGAGGTTATGTCTTTGTTGGGTAATTATTATGGAACACCGGAACAACCTGTGACTATTTTAAACGGGATTCGTCAGGCAGTTTCATCCGACACCCAGGTTTACTATGCGCGAGGCACAGAGTTGGTTGAAGGACGCGAAGACCCTCGAGCTGCTCCTGTTATAGATTCAAGATTTTTGCGGCCATCAGCCGATTCCAATGAACAAGGGTTAAAAGGCGAATATTTTCGCGGAGTGGATTTTTCCGGTAAGCCACTGCTAACGAGAGTCGATTCCAGGATTGATTTTCGTTGGGATCGGGGTGCACCGACAGATGCATTGGTGGCGCGCGGAGAATTAAAGAAAGATCAGGCATTACCTAACGATGGCTATAGCGTACGGTGGACTGGAAAATTGATTGCTCCTCTTTCGGGTGAATATGAATTTAATGTCAGTGCCAATGATGGTGTGCGATTATCGATCGATAATAAAAATCTGTTGGATGCATGGGGGTTGGCTGAAAGATTGCGCAGCCAATCAGTGAAACAGCATTTGGATGCTGGAAAAATTTACGATATCAAACTTGAATATTTTGATGATATTCGCGATGCAGAAGTCAGATTGGCCTGGAGATTACCGGGTGCAAAATCGCCTCACGAAGAAGCCATGGATGCAGCGAAAAAATCCGAAGTGATTATTTTTGTTGGTGGGCTAACCGGTGATGTTGAAGGGGAAGAAATGAAAGTCACCTATCCCGGTTTTATGGGCGGTGATAGAACGGATCTGGCATTACCCAAACCACAACAAAAACTGTTGGAGGATTTGGTGGCAACCGGTAAACCTGTAGTGCTGGTATTAACTGGCGGTTCGTCATTGGCTGTTGATTGGGCGGATAAAAATGTTCCAGCCATTTTAATGGCATGGTATCCGGGGCAGCGCGGTGGTAATGCAGTAGCGGATGTGCTGTTTGGCGATGTAAGTCCATCAGGTCGATTGCCGGTTACTTTCTACAAAGCGAACGCTGAATTGCCTGATTTTCAGGATTACTCCATGCAAGGCCGCACTTATCGCTATTACAATGAAAAACCACTTTATCCTTTCGGCCACGGGTTGTCCTACGGTCGTTTTGATTATGAAAATATACGGTTGGACAAAGAGCGGCTGCAACAGCAGGATTCTCTTGCGATCAGTTTTGATTTGAAAAATGTGGGCAATGTGGTTGCCAGTGAAGTGGTTCAGGTTTATGTGCGCTCTTTGAACAGGCAGCCTCTGGATGCGATTAAAAATTTGCGTGCATTTGAATCAATCGAGTTGAAACCGGGTGAAAGTCAATCGTTGAATTTTGGTTTGCTGGTGAATCGCGATTTCACTTACTATGATGAGGAACAAAAATCCTATCGGGTCAGGCCGGGGGATTATGAAATTCAAGTGGGTGCGTCGAGTCAGGATATTCGCTTGAAAAAGAAAATTAAGATTGAATAAAAACATCCTCTTCCAAGAGGTAAAAAAATTAAATAAATTCAGGAAAAATAAACACAGATGCAAGACGTTAACGAAATTAAATATCTTCTGGATACACGTATTCCATTGTTGGTGATTGAAACCTACGAAGAAAAAAAAGCGCTTGATGTGTTGCATAAAGTAGCGGATCAGCAAGGCAAGGATTTGTATCGCTGGTCCATTACCGACGGCTTGGTTCGGGCCAGTCGGGGGCTGCAATTGTTGCCAAAGGAAACCGGACTGCCCGAGCCTGAAGCTGTGTTACCGGAAAATATGTTGCGGCAAATTAAACAAATGCAAAAGCCGGCGATTTTTGCCTTGTGTGATTTTCATTCATTTCTGGTTGATCAACCACGAGTCGTACGTTTGTTAAAAGATATTGCCCTGAATCATTTTGCGGTTCCACATACATTGGTGTTTTTGAGTTACCAACTGGACTTGCCTGCAGAGTTGTCGCGTTACAGTGCGACATACAGTCTGGCACTGCCGGATGATGATTTGATTATGGAAATCGTGCGTGAAGAAGCCAAAGAGTGGTCGGAAAGGCATCAGGGTGTTCGTGTTAAAACAGACAATATCACACTGAAAAAATTGGTGAATAATTTACAGGGATTGTGTGTGAGTGATATTCGTCGTTTGGTGCGCCATGCTATTTGGGATGACGGGTCATTGACAGAAGAAGATTTACCCAAAATCAATAAAATTAAATTTGCCTTGTTGGACATGGAAGGCATTATTTATTTTGAACAACAAACAGAAAGTTTTGCTGATATTGGTGGTTTGAATAATTTAAAGCGTTGGTTGGCTACACGTCAGGGTGCATTCAATGGTGAAGAGTCAACAATTGACAGGCCCAAGGGTATTTTATTATTGGGTGTGCAAGGTGGCGGAAAAAGTCTTGCTGCAAAAGCGGTTGCAGGTTTATGGGGGCTGCCGTTAATGCGTATGGATGTGGGGGCACTCTATAATAAATTTCACGGTGAAACGGAGCGTAATTTACGCGAAGCATTGAAACTGGCTGATGCAATGTCGCCCTGTGTGTTATGGTTGGATGAAATCGAAAAAGGCATGGCGCAGGATGGTCATGACAATGGCGTGTCGCAGCGTCTTTTAGGCACATTGTTAACCTGGATGGCGGAGCGTAAAACGCGGGTATTCATTGTGGCGACCAGTAATGACATCACACGCTTGCCACCGGAATTGATTCGCAAGGGGCGGTTGGATGAAATCTTTTTTGTTGATTTACCTGATGCCATTATTCGTGAAGATATTTTTTCGATCCATTTACGCAAACGAAATTGTGCAGTCGAACAATTTAATTTGACAGAATTGGCAATTGCCAGCGATGGTTTTTCCGGATCAGAAATTGAACAGGCAATTGTCAGTGCGCTTTATGCGGCCAGTGCTGCTGAAAAATCTCTGGATATGCCCATGTTAATGACAGAATTAGCCAATACCAGCCCTTTGTCTGTCGTGATGGCGGAACAAATTGCGCGTTTGCGTCTATGGGCTGCAGACAGAACGGTACCGGCCTGATGAAAATTATCGATGGATGGTTGAATGAAGCGATTATTTGTGAATCGCCCAATTTTAATCAGCGTCCCGATGCAACGGAAATCAGCTTACTGGTGATCCATAACATTAGCCTGCCACCGGGAAAATTTGGTGGCGGATTTATAGAAGATTTTTTTCAAAACCGATTGGACAAAGCTTGGGATCCTTATTTTGAAACCATTGCGGATGTGCGCGTCTCATCCCATTTATTGATTGATCGATTCGGCGTCATTACCCAGTTTGTCAGTTTTGATGACAGGGCATGGCACGCAGGCAAATCTTCTTATCAGGGTGTTGAAGATTGTAATGATTTCAGTATCGGGATTGAACTGGAAGGAACTGATGATCAAGCCTACAGCGAATTTCAGTATCAATCTCTGGCGAAAGTCACTCGCCAGTTGCTAGCAAACTATCCTAAACTAACGCCTGATCGAATTACGGGGCACGATCAGATTGCTCCAGGTCGGAAAACAGATCCAGGCAAAGCGTTTGATTGGATTTATTATTTTTCCCTGATTAAGGAATCAGATTCACTATGACTTTTCTCAGTTTGATTCTTGCGCTTGGTATCGTTTATTGGTTGGGCACCGCACAATTTATGCATTGGGACGGTTGGTATCGCGGTTTGGTGTTGCGGTTACAACAAATTCCCGGTGTGGCAGCCAATCCTGTAGCGGGTATATCACTTTCGTTGTTGATCCCCTGTGTTGTACTGGCCTTGATTATCATTTTTGTGGTGCAAGTATTTAATTCCGGTTGGCTGATTTTGATTAATCTTCCGGTATTACTTTATTGCATAGGCCGCAGTGATTTTGTCGCAGAAGTTCAAGCTTATATTGATATTGTTCAGCGCGGGGACACAGTCGCGGCCAGCCGCTGGGTTGATGATATGCGTGGTAACGCTGCAACTGATCCGGAAAGTGCAGATGTCGGTGATTGGCGAGCCTTGCACACAGAAGCATTGAAGGTCATTGCTTATCGTGGATTTGAAAGAACTTTTGCGGTTCTGTTCTGGTTTTTTATTGCAGGTGCTCTGGGTGCTCTCTTGTACAGATTGAGTGTGCTCTATCGCGAAATAAACGAAACTGACTCACAACAGGCGCAGTTGGCTTCCCGTTGGTTGTGGTTGCTGGAATTGCCTTCGGTTCGATTGATGGGCGTAACCTGGGCGCTGGTTGGTAATTTTGATACAACACCTTTGCGTGAAAATATGTTGGATATGGATAAATCATCCATGGAAATATTGAATGCATGTTTGCGCGGTGCCTTGGGTGCAAATATTGACGCTTCCATCAATCATAAAGTTGATAAATCAACAGATACTACTGCTTCTGATGCTAATCCTTCTCCACTCAGTGAAGACAGTGTCGATGTTATCGAGGATTTAACAGGCACAGTGATTACCACCCAGATTGAACCGGCTTATTCATTTGCGTTGGTGAAATCCAGTATGCCTTTGTATACACGTTCATTGCTGTTCTGGATTTGTGCCGTTGCGTTCGCAACTTTGTTTATTGCGTAATAGTTGTTTAGTGCGTTACGGTTTATTGCTTGATTGTTATTTTTAGGATTTGAGGTTTTGTTATGCCATCGTTTGATGTGGTTTCTGAAGTTGATAAACACGCACTGACCAATTCTGTTGATCAGGCAGAGCGAGTGATTACCAACCGTTTTGATTTTAAAGGTGTAAACGCTAAATTTGAGCTTAAGGAATATGAACTCACTATTACTGCCGATTCAGAAATGCAGCTTGATCAAATATTGGATGTGCTGAGACCGGCAATGGCGAAAAATGGTATCGATGTGAGTTGTCTGGAAATAGGTCCGGTAAAAAGTTCAGGTAAGCAAGTGAAGCGCGAAATAAAAGTTCGCACTGGAATTGATAAAGACCTGGCGAAGAAAATTGTTGCGTTAGTAAAAGATAAAAAGTTGAAAGTGCAGGCGAGTATTCAAGGTGAGCAAGTACGTGTCACAGGTAAGAAGCGAGATGATTTGCAAGAGTGCATCGCAGCGCTGCGTGCGGCGGAATTGGGAATGCCGATGCAGTTTAATAATTTTAGAGATTAGCCCTCACCCTAACCCTCTCCCAGAGGGAGAGGGGATAGACTCCCTGATTAATTAACTACGAAGTGATTTCAGTCCCCTCTCCGGGAGAGGGCTAGGGTGAGGGTACACCAAATCCATTTGAGAAAATTTCATCCTTGAACACCATTCTGAACACCCCCGCCTATCGTCTATTCATCGTTCTGTTTTTAGGATTCGCATCAGGCATTCCATTAGCCTTGACCGCTGGCGCTATGCAGGCTTGGTTGACTATGGAAGGAATGGATCTCGCCACGATCGGTTTTTTAGGTTTGGTGGCCTTGCCCTATACCTTTAAATTTTTGTGGGCGCCTTTAATGGATAGATTCGAACCTCCGCTGTTAGGACGACGACGAGGTTGGATTGTGTTGGTGCAATTTCTTATCGCTCTGGGTTTGTTTTTTTTATCCAATACCTCGCCAACCCATTCAACACACATTTTCGGTGCTCTGGCTTTATGCGTAGCATTTTCTTCTGCATCGCTGGATGTGGTGATAGATGCTTACCGCGCAGATTTATTGCCACCGAATGAAAGGGGATTGGGTTCGTCTTTTACTGTGTTGGGTTATAGAGTGGCGATTGTTATTTCTGGTGGCATCACTTTTATTTGGGCGCAACAGTGGGGAAGTTGGCCCCAGGTTTATCTGATTATGGCGCTGGTGATGTTGTCCACTGGGGTACTGAGTTTTTTTCTGTTGCCAGGTATTCATGCCGATTTCAAACCACTGGCATCTGATCCCAAACGGGAATTGATTGGCTTCTTCATGTTATTACTGGGTGTGTTCGTGGGTTACTACTCCAGCGAATTGATTCTCACCGCTTTGCACATTGATTCCGACAGCACCAATAATTGGGAAAGATTATTTTTTGTATTGACGCAAGTGTCCTGTGCATTGGGCTTGGGATTATTACTTGCACGTAAAATCGGGTTCGCCACTTTAAATTCGTCATTTGACAGTTTCTTCAGTCAAAAAAGTGCAGTCATTTTTCTGTTAATGATTGTGCTCTACAAAATAGGTGATGCATTTGCAATGAGCCTTACCACTGCTTTTTTAATGCGTGGTATGGGGTTTGAAGCGATCGAAGTTGGACTGGCGAGTAAAACAATCGGCTTGCTGGCCACTATAGTGGGCGCCATGCTCGGCGGATTTATTATGATGTATGTTCGCCTGTCTTCTGCTCTTTTTGCTTTTGGTATTTTGCAATTGGTTTCCAATTTGGGTTATTACCTTCTGGCGGAATCAGGAAAGGGGGCTTGGGGTACAATTGAAATTCCCGCGTTTAATTTATTAATTGCCAAATTAACCGAGCCTACTCATATGGATTCGTTGTTGCTCTCGGTCATGGGCGTAGAAAATTTAAGTGGCGGCATGGGCACGGCTGCGTTATTGGCTTTGTTGATGGGATTGTGTAATAAACAATTCAGTGCAACCCATTTTGCTTTGTTGTCCGCAATTGCATCGATTGCTCGCGTTTTTGTCGGGCCTTTTAGCGGTGTGATTGCTGAACAAATCGGTTGGTCAGGATTCTTTTTGTCATCATTATTAATTGCTGCCCCCGGTGTGTGGTTAATTTTTACCATGAGAAAGAAAATCGACTCGACCATTCATTCTTCCCAAAATAGCGGCTAATTACTTTATGCGTCTTATTCTCTTTTTACTTTTCCCTTTCATTGAGATTTATGTATTTATTCAGGTCGGTGATGAAGCGGGCTATCTGGTTGCGTTTGCCGGATTAATCCTGGCATTCATCATAGGTATCAATCTGTTTCGATTCGTCGGCGCCGCCAATGCACAACATATCATGGCCTCTTTCGCGACTGCCCAGGCATCGCCTGCGCAACTTGGCTCGATGATGGCAAAAATAGTGGCGGCCGTGTTGTTGATGATTCCCGGGTATCTCACGGATCTTTTGGCTTTGTTGATTTTATTTCCGCCGACACGCGGTTTATTGATGCTGGTATTGATCAAACGAATGATGAAGTCCGGTTCAATGAGGTTTGGTTTTGGCCCATTCAAGGCAGGTCAGCACAATCCCTTCAGGCAATCCAATACCCACGATCATGGAGATGTGATCGAGGGGGAGGCGACGGAAGTTAAACCGGAAGAGTCGCGGATCGAAAAGAAAAACTAATTTTGTATTGACAATGAATACACGTGAACCTAGAGTTTGTGTATTCAATGTGTATACGAGGTGTTTATGAAAGCAGCAGCAATCAATATTCGGGTGTTACCTGAGCAGCGGGACATGATTGATCATGCTGCCAGTTTGTTGGGTAAAAATAGATCTGATTTTATGTTGGAAGCTTCTTGTGAAAGGGCGCAGCAGGTATTGCTGGATCAGATTTTCTTCAGTCTTGATGCGCACAAATTTGAGCAATTTTCAGCGCTTCTGGATGCACCAATTGAATCGAATAGCGGTTTGGAACGATTGATGGCAGTCAAGGCTCCCTGGAAATGAAAGTAATATTTTGGAAATGAAAGATTAAAGGATGAACTTATGAGTTTATTGCTGGAAGCTCCTCAGCCTTTATCCGTACAACATTTAACAGAGTTTTTTCAATCGGGCGAAACCTCTTTGGATGATTGGCTCAAAAGAAAAGCTTTATCTAATCAGAGCAGTGGTGCCAGCAGGACGTTTGTTGTTGTGGATCAACAAAAACGCGTGATGGGTTACTACGCTCTTGCTGCGGGGGCTGTGACCCATCAACTGGCTACCGGTAATGTAAAACGAAATATGCCCGATCCAATTCCGGTAATGGTGTTGGGGCGTCTTGCAGTAGATCTTGGGGCACAAAAAATGAAGCTGGGTTCTGCTTTATTGCAGGATGCAGTCAGTCGTTCTCTGGTAGTTTCCCAAAATACCGGAGTCAGGGCATTGCTGGTTCATGCGTTGAGTGAGAAAGCGAAACAGTTTTATGAATATTATGGTTTTACCGAGTCGCCGATTAATCCCATGACCCTGATGCTGCGATTAAAAAGTTGATTTATGCCGCCACCCTTGAAATCCAAAACCCTGCCCCCAAATAGCCAACACCTGAGAATAAAGCTTCTTTATTCCTGGTGATGGGATCCTCGAATAACAGTCACTTAATGAGTCACTTGAAATTCCGAAGCTTGTCACCATCTGTGTAATCACGTCGGAGCCTTGCTCCTCGTCTTAATAAAACTTGCTTGTTAGGAGGCTAGTATCCATGAAAATTCGTCCGTTACATGATCGTGTTGTGGTTCGCCGCAAAGAAGAAGAAACCAAAACTGCTGGCGGGATCATCCTGTCCGGTTCAGCCAAAGAAAAGCCCAATCAAGGTGAAGTAGTTGCCGTGGGTAATGGTCGTGTATTGACCAGCGGTGAGTTACGCCCTTTGGATGTGAAAGTGGGCGACACTGTGGTGTTTGGCAAATACGCCGGTAGCGACACCATTACCATCGATGGTGAAGAATTGGTGATCCTGAACGAATCCGATATCAAGGCGATTCTCGTTTAACCCTGAATTTTCAATTGAGTCATCCCGTATCCGGATAATTGGATTTGATGGGATGGCAAAAGCAAATTTCATTTAAGAGTTTTGGAAGGTAAAAATCATGGCATCTAAAGAAGTTAAATTTGGTGATAGCGCACGCCAACGTATGTTGGCCGGTGTAAATATTTTGGCTGACGCTGTAAAAGCAACTCTTGGACCTAAAGGTCGCAATGTTGTTTTGGAAAAATCTTTCGGCGCGCCGACCATCACCAAAGACGGTGTGTCTGTAGCAAAAGAAATTTCATTGAAAGACAAGTTCGAAAACATGGGCGCACAAATGGTAAAAGAAGTTGCGTCCAAAGCCTCTGACGATGCGGGTGACGGTACTACTACTGCAACCGTGTTGGCGCAATCAATTGTTAACGAAGGTTTGAAATCAGTTGCGGCCGGTATGAACCCGATGGATTTGAAACGTGGTATCGACAAAGCAATTATCGCTGCTGTTGCTCACGTTAAATCGATTGCCCAGCCTTGCGTTGACAGCAAATCTATTTCCCAGGTCGGTAGCATTTCCGCTAACAGCGATACCTCAGTAGGTGCGTTGATTGCAGAAGCTATGGATAAAGTGGGTAAAGAAGGTGTAATCACTGTTGAAGAAGGCACCAGTTTGGAAAACGAATTGGATGTTGTAGAGGGTATGCAATTCGACCGCGGTTATTTGTCGCCTTACTTCATCAATAATCAGGACAGCATGAGTGTTGAGCATGACAGTCCATTTATTTTGCTGGTTGATAAAAAAATCTCCAACATTCGTGAATTGTTGCCAGTGCTTGAAGGTGTTGCCAAGTCTGGCAAGCCATTGATTATTGTGGCTGAAGATCTTGAAGGTGAAGCGCTGGCTACTTTGGTTGTCAATAATATTCGCGGCATAGTCAAAGTGGCTGCTTGTAAGGCTCCAGGTTTTGGTGATCGTCGCAAAGCCATGTTGCAAGACATCGCCGTGTTGACTGGTGCAACGGTTATTTCTGAAGAAGTGGGTTTGGATTTGGAAGCAGCGACTTTGGAGCATTTGGGTACTGCAAAACGCGTAACTATGAACAAAGAAAATACAGTGATTGTTGATGGCGCCGGTAAAGCTGACGAGATCAAATCACGTGTACAACAAATCCGCATTCAAATCGAAGAAACCAGTTCTGACTACGACCGTGAAAAACTGCAGGAGCGCGTAGCAAAATTGGCTGGTGGTGTTGCTGTAATTAAAGTGGGCGCTGCTACCGAAGTTGAAATGAAAGAGAAAAAAGCGCGTGTTGAAGATGCTCTGCACGCCACTCGTGCAGCAGTAGAAGAGGGTGTGGTTCCCGGAGGTGGTACTGCGTTGATTCGTGCTGTTGCGGCTATTGCTGATTTGAAAGGCGACAACGAAGATCAAAACGCCGGTATTGCGATTGCACGTCGTGCAATGGAAGCGCCTTTGCGTCAAATCGTTGCCAACGCAGGTGATGAGCCATCAGTCGTTGCTGACAAAGTTAAACAAGGCAAGGGTAATTTTGGTTACAACGCAGCCACCGGTGTTTATGGCGATATGCTGGAGATGGGTATTCTCGATCCTGCAAAAGTAACCCGTACTGCATTACAAGCGGCAGGTTCTATTGCCGGTTTGATGATCACTACTGAAGCTATGGTCGCTGATTTACCAGAAGACAAACCAGCTGCAGGTGGCGGTCATGATATGGGCGGCATGGGTGGTATGGGCGGTATGATGTAAAAACCGCAGAAAAAGGGCGCAGATACTGCGCCCTTTTTTATTTTATCGGTTAAGATTCGACTTCGTTTTTGTTTGTTGTTTAAAAATCATTAAAATTTTGGAGAAAGATTATGGCTTTTGAATTACCTGCACTGCCTTACGCAAAAGATGCATTGGCGCCACATATTTCTGCTGAAACTTTAGAGTTTCACCATGGTAAACACCACAAAACTTATGTGGATAAATTAAACGGTTTGGTTCCCGGAACACAATTTGAAGGCAAAAGTCTCGAAGACATTATCAAAACTTCTTCTGGTGGTGTATTCAACAATGCTGCACAAATTTGGAACCACACTTTCTACTGGCATTGCCTGAGTCCTAACGGTGGTGGAGCTGCCACTGGTGCAGTGGCTGATGCCATCAACAAAGCGTTTGGTTCTTTCGATAAATTTAAAGAAGAATTCACCGCTTCTGCAATCAACAACTTCGGTTCAAGCTGGACCTGGTTGGTGAAAAAAGCAGATGGCTCAGTTGCAATCGTAAATACCAGCAATGCTGCAACACCATTAACAGATTCAAGTGTGACACCAATTCTCACTGTGGATTTGTGGGAACACGCTTACTACATTGATTACCGCAACGCCCGCCCAACTTACATGAATGCTTTCTGGGCATTGGTAAACTGGGATTTCGTAAACGCTAACTTTGCGAAATAAAAATTTGCAAATTAATTTTTGGCGAGATTCGTCTGATAAAAAACGCGCGACTTAAAAATCGCGCGTTTTTTATTTTATTAACGTTGTAAATGTCGGAAGTCGCTTCGCTTTTCCAACCTACACTCAATTCGGCGTAGGTTGGAAGAGCGCAGCGACTTCCGACAATTTATTACGAACAATCCAAGATTTCACATTCATCAAAAAATGTAAAAAGGGTTACAAATCAATTTATATGCAGTAACCTCCATTTGATAATGTGGAGGAAAAACTGATGGTTAAACGATTACAAGCTTTTTTTCATCTCGAATCTGCCAGTGGCATATTATTAATTCTCGCGGCTATTCTGGCGCTTATCGCCGCCAATACATCATTAAAAATATATTACGATCAATTGTTGTCACTCGATGTGGTTGTGGCAATTGGCACCTTCTCTATTGCCAAACCTTTATTGTTGTGGATTAACGATGGTTTGATGGCATTGTTTTTTTTGATGGTGGGTTTGGAACTTAAACGTGAAGTATTGGTGGGTGAATTAAATCAATTATCAAAAATTGCATTACCTGCAATAGCAGCAATAGGTGGTATGTTGGTGCCTGCTGTTATTTATGTATGGGTCAATCGTCATGATCCCTACGCCATTCAAGGTTGGGCCATTCCCACGGCAACCGATATTGCATTTGCGTTGGGTGTGTTGAGTTTATTGGGTTCACGGATTCCAGTGAGTTTAAAAATATTTTTGGTATCGCTCGCTATTTTCGACGATATAGGCGCGATTATTATTATCGCGTTGTTTTATACCGATAATCTTTCAATGACAGCAATCGTCAGTGCGATGATTGGTTTGAGTGTTTTGTTATTTTTGAATCGACAGGGTGTGGTAAATCGATCCGTCTATGCATTTATCGGTTTGTTGGTTTGGGTCAGCTTATTGAAGTCCGGTGTGCATGCAACATTGGCAGGTGTCGCCATTGCATTGACCATCCCCTACAAAGGTTATGACAGTGAGGGTAATTTACAAACACCGATGAAAGATTTGGAAAAGGATTTACATGGTTCGGTTAATTTTGGTGTTTTACCTTTGTTTGCTTTTGCCAATGCAGGATTGTCCTTAAGTGGATTAACACTGGACAATATTGCGGCACCTGTTCCCCTGGGAATTTTATTGGGATTATTTTTGGGTAAACAAATTGGTGTCATGATGTTCACCTGGATGGCGGTGAAATTAAAAATTGGTAAATTACCGGATGATGTGAGTTGGTCGCAAATTTATGGCGTTGCTATTATTTGTGGAATAGGTTTCACCATGAGTTTATTTATTGGCTCGTTGGCGTTTGAACAAACAATTGGAAATGAAACCATGAACGAACGTTTGGGTATTTTGTTAGGTTCTATATTGTCGGCTGTTGCGGGTTATTGTTGGTTGGCGTTTGTGGCCAAACCGAAAAAGATGTTGTAAGAGGCAAAGCCGACTTCCGACAAAATATCCGGATGATATAGGTAAATTATCCAAATCATGTCGGAAGTCGCTGTGCTCTTCCAACCTACGAGCGAATCAAATAATCAAATGCTCCCAAGGATGCAGTTGCGCCCGCGCCCATAGCAACAATGATTTGTTTGTAGGGTACGTTGGTGCAATCACCCGCAGCGAATAAACCCGGAACAGAAGTTTCACCGCGTGAATTAATTTCTATTTCACCGCGGTTGGTTAATTGCACAGTATCTTTCAACCAATCGGTATTGGGCAGTAGACCGATTTGCACAAAAATACCCTCCAGCTCAATTGAAAGAATCTCATTGGTTTCTCGATTTTTGTATTTCAATGCAATTACTTTTTCACCATCGCCGATCACTTCGGTGGTTAATGCCTGGGTGATGACCTGCACATTTGGCAAGCTGAATAATTTACGTTGTAAAACCGCATCTGCACGCAATTTTGAATCGAATTCAATCAATGTGACTTGTGACACTATACCGGCCAAATCAATTGCTGCTTCAACACCTGAATTGCCGCCGCCGATAACGGCAACTCGTTTACCTTTGAACAAAGGGCCATCGCAGTGCGGACAGTAAGCAACACCTTTGCCGCGATATTCTTTTTCACCCGGCACATTCATTTCACGCCAGCGTGCTCCGGTAGCGAGAATAATGCTTTTGCTTTTTAAACTGGCGCCACTATCCAGTTTTACTTCGATTAAGTCGCCAGGAATAATTTTGGCCGCTTTTTGTAAATTCATCACATCGACATCATAATCTTTAACGTGCTGTTCCAAGGCTGTGACCAATTTGGGTCCCTGGGTTTCTTTGACGGAAATAAAATTTTCGATACCGACGGTATCTAACACTTGCCCGCCAAATCTTTCTGCAACAACTCCTGTGCGTATGCCTTTGCGCGCAGAATAAATTGCTGCTGCTGCACCTGCAGGCCCGCCGCCAATAACTAATACATCAAATGGATCTTTTTGATTCAAGGATTCTGTTGCTCTTTCGTTTGCGCCGGTATCGATTTTCGCCAGGATTTCTTCGAGTGTTATACGGCCTTGAGCAAACAACTCTCCATTTAAATAAATACTGGGCACACCCATAATTTTTCGATTGTCGATTTCATTTTGAAATAAGGCACCATCAATCATCACGGCTGAAAAATCTGTGTTTTGTGCAGCGAGTAAGTTAACGGCTTGCACTACATCCGGGCAGTTGTGACAAGACAGCGAAACAAATACTTCAAAATGATGTTTACCTTTTAGTGAATGAATTTGCGTTAACGTTTTTTCATCTACTTTCGGCGGGTGGCCACCAGTGTGCAAGAGTGCCAACACCAATGAAGTAAATTCATGACCTAATGGAATGCCTGCAAAATGAATTCGCGGTGATTCATTTTCTGTTGCTACAGCAAATGATGGTTTGAAAGGATAGTGACCTTGAGTGTTGACGCTGATTTTGTCAGAGAGGGATGCAATTTCATTAAGCAAATCTTGCAGCTCACGACTTTTTTCGCTGTCATCCAAACTGGCAATTAATTGAATGGGGCGTTGCAACTTTTGCAAGTAAGTATTGAGTTGGGTTTTGATGTTGGTGTCTAACATGATTTTCTCCGATGAAATTGTTTTTGCCCTCACCCTAACCCTCTCCCGGAGGGAGAGGGGATAGACTCCCTGTTTTGCGAGAGAGATTTTTTATCGTGAGAGTGATTAGCTCCCTCTCCCTCTGGGAGAGGGCGGGGGTGAGGGCCTTAAATCTTCCCCACCAAATCCAATGAAGGTGCCAATGTTGCTTCACCTTCTTTCCATTTCGCCGGGCAGACTTCGCCCGGATGCGATGCGACGTATTGCGCAGCTTTTACTTTGCGCAACAGTTCTGATGCATCGCGGCCAATTCCACCGGCGTTAATTTCAACGATTTGGATTTTTCCTTGCGGGTCAATGACAAAGGTGCCGCGATCAGCCAAACCTGCTTCTTCGATCATCACACCAAAATTGCGAGTGATGGTTCCGGTGGGGTCGGCGATCATTGGAAATTGGATTTTGCCAATTGTTTCCGATGTGTCGTGCCAGGCTTTGTGGGTGAAATGGGTGTCGGTAGAAACAGAATAAATTTCCACCCCTATTTTTTTAAATTCAGCATAGTGATCTGCTAAATCACCCAGTTCAGTCGGACACACAAAAGTGAAATCCGCCGGGTAGAAAAACACCACCGACCATTTGCCACGCAGGTCTGCATCGCTCACTTTGGTAAATTGGCCCTGATGGTAAGCCTGGGCATTGAAGGGTTTTATTTCGGAATTGATATAAGACATAAGTGTTTCCTCGTTGTGGTGAATGTTGCGTTACGAGGAGCATGCTAGAGTCTTGCTTTCAATAATAAAAATTAATTAAAAAAATAATGATGATTGATTTTTAAAATTGTACTATTGGTCTACAGGATACTTAAAAGTGATCCGAAGAAATTATCTATCCCTGATGCTGTCTATGTTTGTTGACCCGGCTGCTATAAAATGCCGCCACTTTTATCTTTGTCACCTCTTTTCCTTCTCACATCTAAGGCATACATATGGAACGCAGAGAACCTACATTTAATGCTGGTGTTGAAAGCACAGGCACTTCATCTGAATCCAACGATAGTGTTCGCCGACAAGCCCAGTTTGAGCGTCAGGCTTCAAAGCCTTCATCTCCATCCACGGGTTCCGGTTCATCGGGATTGGCTGTAACGGCCCTGGTATTGGCTCTTGCGGCTGGTGGTGGTGCAGGGTTTTTAGGTTGGCAGTTATTTCATGCGCAGCAGGCACTGACGGCATCCAATCTGCGTATTTCGGCACTGGAAGAACAATTAAATGTAAATGCTGCCGGCACAACCCAATCCGTAGAAGGCTTGGGGGTGAAAATTAACAAGTTGGCAGAAGTACAAACCAAACAGGCAGCGGATGTTGATTCCCATCGAAAATCGATTGCAGCCAATACTGAAAAAATCGCGGCACAAGCAAAAGAGATTGCTGCTGTTAAACAATCAGCAGCCGAGACAAAAAATGCCATGACTGCACTGAAACAGGAAGTGGCAGGCAACAAATCCCTGAGTGATGCATCTCTGGCCAAGCTGGAACCGGTAGTTGCACAGTTCGATCAAAAACTGGATGCGTTGAATGAAGATATTAACAAGCTCGAATTGGAAACGGGCGGTATAGATGCGATAGACCGTCGCCTGAAAGCAAGTGAAGAAGCCATAAAAGCAATTGATGATTTCCGTCGCACCACTAACCGTGAAATTCTGCAATTAAAGCAACAAGCAGGCACTGCGCCAGCTCCCAAGTAATCAGGAATTTTTATGCCAACCATTATTCGTCAACAGGATTTAATCGACAGCGTGGCTGACGCGCTGCAATTTATTTCCTATTACCACCCGGTAGATTTTATCCAGGCGATTCACAAAGCCTATCTGCGCGAACAAAATAAAGCTGCAAAAGATGCCATGGCGCAAATTCTGATTAATTCGCGCATGTGTGCCATGGGGCACAGGCCTATTTGTCAGGACACAGGTATTGTCACTGTGTTTGTGACTGTGGGGATGGATGTGCAATGGGATGCACAAATGAGCCTCACCGATATGATCAACGAAGGCGTGCGCCGCGCGTACAATCACCCGGATAATGTGTTGCGTGCATCAATTCTTTCTGATCCTGATGGTGCCCGAAAAAATACTGGCGATAACACTCCGGCAATCATTCACTACAACATAGTCCCCGGTAATACAGTCGATGTGCAGGTTGCTGCAAAAGGTGGCGGTTCAGAAGCCAAAGCCAAATTCGCCATGTTGAACCCGTCTGATTCAGTGGTGGATTGGGTTTTAAAAGTCGTTCCGGAAATGGGGGCAGGTTGGTGTCCGCCCGGCATGTTGGGGATTGGTATTGGCGGTACCGCTGAAAAAGCCATGATCCTCGCAAAAGAAGCTTTATTGGAGCCTGTTGATATTCAGGAATTACAAGCGCGTGGTGCAAACAATCGCGCAGAAGAATTGCGTATTGAGTTGTACGACAAAGTGAATCGTTTGGGAATTGGTGCGCAAGGTCTTGGTGGTTTAACAACGGTTGTGGACATCAAAGTCAAAGATTTCCCGACTCACGCTGCCAATAAAGCCGTTGCGATAATTCCCAACTGTGCCGCAACGCGTCACGCGCATTTTGTATTGGATGGTTCAGGTGCTGCATTCCAAACGCCTCCAGCTCTGGAAGATTATCCGGAAATCAGTTGGGAAATTGGCAGTGATGTGCGTCGCGTGAATCTGGATACAGTGACACCACAAGATGTGCTTGAATGGAAAACCGGTGAAACTATTTTGTTGTCCGGCAAGATGCTAACCGGTCGCGATGCTGCTCACAAAAAGATGACCGACCTGATCACCAAAGGTGAACCTCTGCCAGTGGATTTAAAAGGCCGTTTCATTTACTACGTTGGCCCGGTTGACCCTGTGCGTGATGAAGTGGTTGGTCCTGCTGGCCCCACTACCGCAACCCGTATGGATAAATTCACCCGCACTATGTTGGAAAAAACCGGCCTGCTGGGAATGATTGGTAAATCCGAACGCGGCCCGATTGCGATTGAGGCCATTCGCGATCATAAATCGGTTTATTTGATGGCGGTTGGTGGCGCTGCTTATCTGGTTGCCCAGGCAATCAAATCTTCCAAAGTTCTCGGCTTCCCTGAATTGGGAATGGAAGCTATCTACGAATTTGATGTGAAAGACATGCCGGTGACAGTGGCAGTTGATTCTCGCGGTGAATCAGTGCACACCATTGGCCCGCAAATATGGAAAGCGAAAATTCAGGAAGAGGTTATTCACATCGGCTAATTCTTCCTATCTGTAAGGGCGTCGTAAACGGCGCCCTTAACCCTCCTTCTATTGTTCACATCCGTTCTCAGTATAAAAAAAAATAAATAATACATTTCCGGCAAGTTTGCATATAGCTGCTACTTTTAAAGCATCAGTTTCATAAGAACAGGCTTGGCAGTAGATGCAAACTAAAGAGTGGGTGATTCTCATTGTTGCGGTTGTAGTGGGTTGGTGTTTGGCTGAATTTGTAATGCCGGTTTTGGGAATTGCTGTTGTTTCCGGTGGAATGTTTTATTTGTACAGCAACAAGCCTGCTCCTGTAAGCAAAGAAAATATCAATTACCAGATTGAATCCGGGTTTCGCCAGTCGTTGATGCAAGCTGGAGATAACATACTTAAAACGCTGGAAGATGCTACCAGGGACATGAACATGTTGTCCGGAATTCAAACCGATGCTGTTTTCACACTGACACAAGCGTTTAATCAAATAAAATCCCTATTGGAAAAACAACAAAATGATATTGCCAGTTTATTGTTTACAGAAAATCCAGAAGGTAAACAGGAGTCTTTCGTGGGGCACATGAGTGCATTTGCGAAAAGTACATCCGGGACACTGGATAAGTTTGTGAGTACAACTGTTTCAATGAGTGCGGCATCTATGGATTTGGTTGAAAGAGTTTCATTAATTTCCGAACAAATGCCACAGGTGATGAAAGCGTTAAAAGATATTGATCAGATTGCATCACAAACAAACTTGTTAGCCCTGAATGCCGCTATTGAAGCGGCACGTGCTGGCGAGGCAGGGCGTGGGTTTGCAGTTGTGGCTGATGAAGTGCGCGCCTTATCGAGTCGATCTGCTGGATTTAGTAACGAAATTCAGTCACAGCTAAAAGGGATTAACAATTCCATCTCCGAATTGAATCTACATATAGGCGATCTGGCATCACAGGATATGACTTACGTATTATCGGCGAAGCGTGAAGTGGAAAGTGCAATTAAGGAAATGTTGGCTAAAGCTGAAAGCGATGAAAGTATCACACGAGAAATGGAGGAGCTTTCACACAAATTGGTTGATGCTTTGCATATGGCTATGCGTGCACTGCAGTTTGAAGATATGTCAGTACAGAATATTCGTCATCATATCGATAATATCAAAATGCTGGATTCTTTGGGGCAATCCTTAAAGTTTACTCCTCACTCAATTAATGAATTAACGTCAAAAATTATTGAAGCGTCAGAGGATTACCAAAATAAAGTTATGAATAAAAAACATAATCCTGTATCGGCATCATCAATGGCTGGCGGTGAGGTTGATCTTTTTTAATCATTCTTTCGTGGATAAAGATTATGACCAACAACCTGATACGCATTCCAAAACGTTTCGACTATTCCTATAGCTCCCAATTTAATTCTGATTTATCAATCGCTCTGGATCGGCATCAGGAAGTCATTCTGGACTGCAGGGATCTTGAATATATAGATAGTGCAGGTATTGGTATATTGGTGATGGCGCATAAAAAATCCCATTCAAAAAATACGAAATTGGTTATCACCAATTTAAATTCGTCTGCACGGGAAATATTAGGATTGGCTAACTTGCAAAAATTAATTGAAATTCGTTAGTAAAATCGGGAGAGGTATATGTCAAATAGTCAATTGATTAGTTTGCCGTCAAGATTTGATTATGGCTATCACAAGCCATTTTATGATGCTTGTACGGAGTATTTAAATAAAGATGGAATTAACGAGATAATTCTGGATTTTACACATGTGGAATATATGGATAGTTCAGCATTGGGGATGTTGGTTATGATCCACAAGAAAACAGTAAACCTCATGAAAAAAGTAAAAATAAAAGGTGCGAGAGGCGCTACTGATGAAATACTGAAAATGGCCAATATCCAAAAAATTATTGAATTTATTTAGTTATGTCTAATCATTTGGATAAGAGATATCGTATTTTGGTTGTTGATGATGATGAAATACTCAATGATCTTTTTTGTGCTTTTTTAGGATCGCGTGATTTTGAAACCATTTCTGCTGCCAGTGTTGAGCAGGCGAAAAATATTCTGATTCAGGACGATAATATTGATTTGGTGTTGCTCGATTATCAATTGGGTGATGGTGTGGGGTTGGATTTGCTTGATAAGCAATCGGTATTACAGTATTTATCTATACCGCCCGTTATCATGATCAGTGCCAATGAAGAACCTGAGTTTCTTGAAAAGTGTTTTGTCAGTGGTGTGGCAGACTACATAATCAAACCGGTCAATTTATCTTTACTGGCATTAAAAGTAAAAGCACTGGTTAATTCGGTCAGGCTTCAACGAATTGTCAGTGCACAAAAAATGGAGCTTGAAAAATTCAAAATTGAAGCTGAGCGTGAAGAAGCTGTTGCCAAGTTTACTTATGAATATCTGTTATCTCAAAATTCCCAAACTATTCGAGGGGTAAAACAATTTTTGAGACCTTGCTCTTCGTTCAGTGGTGATATTGCGATATCGCGTATTTCTCCCAGTGGTGATCTTTATGTGATGTTGGCAGATGCGACGGGTCATGGTTTATCCGCCGCTATCACGATTATGCCGGTAGTCACTATATTCAATAGTATGGTTGCAAAAGGTTTTCATCTTCAACAGATTGTGACTGAAATAAATCGCAAATTGGTAAATGATACCCCGGACGATCGTTTTGTGGCGGCAATAGCGGTTGAATGCAATTTTACTAAAAAAGAAATTTATGTTTGGAATGGTTCAATGCCAAGTGCTTATTGGGTCACTCAAGGAAAAATTGTAGAAAAATTCGATTCAAAACATATGGCTCTCGGTATTTTAAGCGCCACATCTTTTGATGCTGATGTATGGGTATATTCTATGCCCGATACTGGCCATTTGGTGTTATATAGCGATGGTTTGATTGAGCAAAAAAATATTGCCAATCAGCAATTTTCGGTTGCGAGATTAAAGGATGTTCTGTCCTCAGCTAAAGATGATCCTATAGAAGCTATTTTACCTGTACTGGAAGAACACGCTCAGGGAGTCGCTTATAGCGATGATATTTCTATTTGCACGTTGGATTTCGCAACTATTCGTCATGAATATGAAATCAACAAATATTTAATGCATTCATTAGATAGTAAAATCGATCCCTTTTCATGGAGCGTCAGAATCAGTGGAAAAAAACTGGCGCAGGCAGATTTGCCACCTATGGTAAATAATTTTTTGCAGTATATAGGCCTGGATCAAAAACTTTGTCAGAAAGTATTTTCTATTATCAGCGAAATGGTGAGTAATGGACTGGATCATGGCATTTTAAAACTGTCCTCAGACATCAAACAAAACCCTGAAGGTTTTATGGAATATTTTCAGAAACGCGAAGAATTACTAAAAAATTTGGGTGAAGACGATTTCATCGAATTACGATTGGATTGGCTGCAAATCGATGCAGTTAAAAAATTAATGATTACCTGCCGTGATAGTGGCCCGGGTTATGACTACACTTGTGATCGGGAAATCGATCACGAGCTTTACTCAGGCAGAGGAGTAGCGCTGATACGCAGTTTGGTAGATAGCTTGGAGATTTATGCGCCAGGTAATTTTATTAAAGCAATTTTATAAACACTTTTCATTATTCCGTCTATTATTCAGTTGAGTGTTAACCGAAGTAAAAGGGACTCATTATGAGCAAAGAAATTCTGATTGTTGATGATTCAGCGTCCGTTCGCCAAATGGTAGAGGCAACACTGAAAACGGCAGGTTATTCAGTGAAAGTAGCAAAAGATGGAGCTGAAGCGTTTGAGTTTTGTAAAACTAAATCCTTTGATTTTGTTTTGACAGATCAAAATATGCCGAATATGGATGGTTTGACATTAATTAAATCGCTGCGCGGCTTACCCTCCTATTCGAAAACGCCAATTGTTGTGCTGACGACAGAAGCCAGTGATGCCATGAAAACCCAGGGGCGTGCTGCGGGTGCTACGGGTTGGATGGTTAAACCGTTTGAACCAGCCAAGTTGTTGGAAGTCGCCAAAAAAGTCATGGGCTAACTGGAAAAACTCCGAAGGACATCCCTATGGCTATTGACATGAAACAATTTCATTCCGTCTTTTTTGAGGAAAGTCAGGAACATCTGGATGAAATGGAACATCTGTTATTAAATCTGGATGTCACCAATCCCGACAACGAACAACTTAATACCATTTTTCGTGCGGCACATTCGATAAAAGGCGGTGCCGGTATTTTTGGTTTCGATGCCCTGGTGAGTGTCACACATGTCATGGAAAGTTTGCTTGATAAAATTCGTCAGGGAAAAATGACCATCACGGCTCCAATGGTGGATTTGTTTTTGTCATCAGTCGATGTGCTCAAGGGCATTTTGACATCCTACCGTAACAATTCGGAGATAGATTGGGCAGGAGCCAATCGCTTGACTGAATTATTGGAGTCAGCTGCGGCGGAAAAACCGAAGTCGAAAAAATCCAAAAAAGTGGACGAAGGATTCGGATTATTTGTTGATCCTCTAGTCAATAACACGCAAGAAGTTTATGGATTTTTTGATTCAGGTGAAACAGAAG
>CAMLML010000064.1 GCA_946481095.1 uncultured Cellvibrio sp. | reverse complement strand
TCATTTAGTGTAACTCAAAAGCGCAACACAAAAACTGCCGCTGAACTTAACGTTAGGGCTTCTTAGTGACTACGAATTTCAAATTTGATATTGAAAAACTAGTTTCTTCCGTGCCAAACCATATATGGCAGGACAAAACACTCTGTGGGCTTTTATATGACATATTTCCATGGCATGGTTATTCGGCAATATCATTGCAAACTAATAAGTGTAATGAGCGCGATCCGGCTTCTTGGAAATATTTTGAAGTATCAAAATCTAATGGAAAGTTATTAGAGTCAGAATTTTCCACTTACAATAAAAATCCAAATGCAATTTTGTACCATTCTATGTTATGTGAAGCTGCGAAGTCGCTATTAGAAATCAATCTAAGTTCTTACAATATTAAGCAAACGGTTTTCGACTTTCATCTTTATGCTCCATTTAAAATTATGGTTTATGATCCAGACAAAACATTTAATTTCAACTATTGTGAATTTATACTGGCGTCTAGAATTATTAACACATAACAGTAGCCCTAACAAAGCAATGTTGCGGATGCCATTTTTGTTGCGCTTTTGCATTCGCAGTGCTCATTATGTGTAACACAAAAGCGCAACAAAAAAGTCACCGCAAATCTTAACGTTATGCAAGGAAAATATATGCCATCTAAAAAGAAGCTTCAAATATTCGTGTCTTCAACTTATTTGGATTTGAAAGTTGAGCGTCAGGCTGCTGTGGAAGCAATCTTAAAAGCAGGCCATATTCCTGCGGGAATGGAGCTTTTTTCGGCAGGAAGTGAATCTCAGCTTGAAACTATTCGCCGATGGATAGATGAGTCAGATGTCTATATGTTAATTCTAGGGGGTCGTTATGGCAGTGTCGATCCAAAAACTGCGCTTAGTTATACGGAGCTTGAATATGACTATGCAGTAAGTAAAGGAATTCCAGTTTTTGCTACAGTTATAACTGAGTTAGCTATAGACGAAAAAGTAAAAAGTGAAGGAAAAAATGCAATCGAAACAGAAAGAACTCAAGAATTAAAACTTTTTAGAGAAAAGGTTTTAATGAGAATATCATCATTTTTTAATGATACAAAAGACATTAAGCTTTCTGTGCACGAAACAATATCAGACTTTATGAATCGATATGAGTTTACTGGATGGATTTCTGGTTCCGAGGTTGCCGAGTCTGCCTCATTATTAGAAGAAATCTCTAGGCTTCATAAACATAATCAGCTTCTAGAAAAAGAAATTAAGCTGCTTGAGGAGCAACAAAAAAGCACAGCACCTATGAAGTCAGAAAAAAATGATGTAAGTGAAAATTTCGGAGAAATTAAAGACATTCTTAATAATATAACAATTGAAACACATGTTTTTTCGCCGGAGAAGCCTCCAAAAAAATACACATTACTTCGTATTTTAGTTGGCATGAGGGACACTATGGTTACTGGTGTAACTAATCAAATAGGAGCTACTGATCTTACTCAAATCTTATATTTCAATGTAATGCCAAAGCTAGAAGTACATGGCTTGGCAAGTCTTGAAAAGGTCGCAGGTGTTCAGTGGCAACGTTACAGACTTACTCCAAAAGGAATGGGCTTATTGGCATATATTGATAAAACAACGACCATAAGTGAGCAACAAAAAAAGGAAACAGAAAACCCTACATCAGCAAAAGCCAAAGTACGAAAGCCAAGGAAACCCAAAGAGTAAATGCATAACAAGTCGTTGCAGCACCGTTCCGCTTCGCTGCACTGGACAGTTTTTAAGTCGCGGTTTTATGGTTTTGCTGCGCAAAAGTATTCCATAAAACCACAACTTAAAAACTGCCGCTGAACTCGGCTACATGAACTCCCCCGTTCGTCAAGCAAAAACCGTTTTTGACTTTCAGATTCGAACTGCACCTCTACATTCGGTTTCTGGCAACTGCTTTTGTTGCTGAACCAAGATGAACATTCGCGTGGAAACCGCCTCATTCGTTAGACGACTTTTTTAAATCTCCAAGTTCAACAGGCTTGGGTTTCCTCGGTCTGACCTGATTGTCATCAACTGCCTTCGCAGGACTCGGTGGTGGCTGATGATCTGTTGTCGATCATTCAGCACTGACTCTTTCGTACTTCACGCTCCCTTTTTCACTGATTAACCGCTTTTGCTTTTTTCATTTTCAATTCTCACCTTCATTCTTCATCCGGTTTTTCGTTTTTCATTTCTCGATTTACACAGGCATTACTTTGTAATCTTCCTGTTTGGTTAGCAGCGTCCAGATCATTCGCGCATTGCGTGCTGCAACTGCAACAATCGCGCGTAAATATCCACGACGCTCAACTAATTGTCTGATCCAACAACTCACCTTGTCTTGTTTGTTTTTTAAATTCGCAATCACTGATCTTGCGCCATGCACCAAACACATCCGCAAATAACTGTCGCCCTGTTTGGTGATGCGACCCAATCGAACATGACCACCTGTCGTGTGTTGTCTCGGTACCAATCCTATCCAGGCCGCAAACTGTCGAGCGTTTTTAAACAGGTTCGGATCGGGTACGCTGGCCGTTACACAGGTAGCGACTTGCTCACCTACGCCTGGTATCGTCATCAAGCGTTTGGCATTGGGGTTTTGTCTCACTTGCTTTGATAATTCCCGATCGTAAAATAATAATTCCTCATTCGCCTGTTTGATTTTTTGCCAGAGGGTTTGAATCATGTGTCTCGCCAACATCGGCAATCCGTTTTCTGCATCTTCCAGGATTAACGGAATTTCTTTTTGCGCCGGATAGCGCCCTTTGGGAATCACAAATCCAAATTCCATTAATAATCCGCGCAGTTGATTGATCAACGCTGTTCGTTCCGCTATCACGCCTTGTCGAATTCGATGCACGCAGAGTGAGGCTTGTTGATCGGCTGTTTTAACCGGCACAAACCAAATGCCTTGACGCTTGACTGCTTCACAAATCGCTTCAGCATCGTTGTTATCGTTTTTACCACCTTTGCGAAACGGCGTAATAAATTTGGCCGCCATAATGCCGACCTCATGTCCCAACTTTCGACATTCTCTCGCCCAATAGTGTGCCCCGCTACAGGCCTCCATGCCGATCAAACATTGGGGACATTGGGCAATAAACGGCAACAGCGAATCCCGTTTTAGCGTTTTGCGTAAAATCACTGTGCCTCGCTCGTCCATGCCTACCAGACTGAAAGAAGTTTTCGCCAAATCAATACCGAGTGTTGTAAGATTCATGAAAATTGCTCCTCTGTGGTTTGTGGTCACATTACTTTATGCCGACACGTGGTCGGTGGTAAGTGGGGGGAGTTCATTTCATTCGTTAAGTGAATAATTCTATGAGCAACAACGTAACCGACCGAATTTTGTTAAAAGCTATATACGAACACTATTACAGTGACTTTTGTGCATTCGATAAAGATAATCCTGAGCGAACCACAAAAAATTTCGTGCACATTGATTTCAAACTGCTTGGAGAGAAACTAAATTTAGATTCAGGAATTGTTTTCGGGCGGCTCTATTATCATCTAGACAGAAAGTATTCTTACAAGCAAGAGGATGGTGCGTTGGTTCCGCTATTCCAGTTAAAACTTGGCAAAGAAATTCATTTAATAAATTTCCCCTTGCTTTCTGCTGTATTGGCAGAGCTTGAGCAAGACTATTACCGTTTTACGCTTCCATTTGTGGTTTCATTTGGGGCGCTAGCAGTTTCTGTTTTGGCTCTGGTGTTCGCCACTTAACAAAGTGTTCCAACACCGTTCCGGCGCTTCGCGCCTCCACTCGACAGCTTGTAAGTAGCGCATTTAGCGAATTGCTACGCAAAGTTTATCGCAATGTGCTACTCACAAGCTGCGGTTGAACACAACGTTATAATTTGAAATATAAAACTATTTATTTGAGGTGGTGCATGAATCGAATTGAGGTAACTCGAATATGGTTAGTGCTGGTAGTTAGTCTATCCACTTTAATTCCAATTGCAGCCATTGTTATAGCCGCACTAATTCATCACCAGGGTAGTTTTGAAGGGTTTATAGGTGGCATCGGGTCATTGATCGGAGTATTACTTCTATTTCTTACATTGTGGTTTCGAGTGGCATTTATAAACATCAGTGGTACATATCAGAAATTTATATTATCTGGTGCGTTAGCGTTTCTTGCCCTTACCTATGTCTCACTAAGCTCATCAATTTCTTAGCAACGTTAGTGTTGAATCATGAATAAAAATTTAGTGGCGAGATTAAGAAAGCTGTCAGGTCAACCAATATCTGATTGTAAGGAACTATTATCTTCTATATCAGAAGATCTTGCGGAAAAGTATGTTGCTAAATTTGAAGAAAGTCGTCGTTCTTGGTTTTTCGATCCCGTTGAATTAACTCCAGAGTTCGAGGCGGTAAGAGATCAAGTTGAGCTTATGGTCTCAACATATATCGAAGAGTGGAAGGCTCAACATCTAGCAGAATTGAAAGAGAAAGGCTTAGAATTCATGGGAGTTCGAGCAGCATCTCATGTAGCAGCCCGCGAGAAGCAAAGGCTTTTAAAAGAAAAATACGGAATAAATTGGAAAACTCCGTCGCAAATGAATAAAAATGTAATATTCCACTAAAACACTAACAAGGTCATCAAGCGGATGCTGAACCTCCCCCGATTTAGTGGACACTTTTTCTAACGAGAAGGTTTCTCTAATGCCAAAGTACAAACAGCCACCTAAAAACCACCGATTATAATGGTGTTGTGAATATCATGAATAAGACATTATATTTTATATTGTTCATTTCTCTTTCTTCGCTCGCTAATGAAGAAATTACAGCTCATTCACATTACACAAAATGGCATTATTATTTAAATAGCGAATATCCTAATGTCGAAATAGAAATCAAGCTCTATGAAAATACTGATAATGCGGAATCAATATTGGTCAATTTTAACGGAAATAATATTCAAGCTAGCAGTAAAGATTTATCAATACTTAAAAATATTGAGTTAGGTACACTGCAAGCAACATATGGTGATTTTTGTGAAAAAAATTGGAATGAACCATTTGAAATATCGGAAGAAATTACTCACAAAGAACAAAGTGAATTAAATAGCACCAATGTTTATGATTGCATAGTTTTAAAGGTTAGAGCCAACCAGGAAAATCAGGATTCCAATATCAACGAAAAGAGTCAAGAGGCTAGCAGCTTTGTAATAAAAATCATACCGAAGCATAAAATGATTAAAACTGAGCCATACGACTTTCCCTGGTGAAGGGCATCATACAAGGGGGTTTTGCATACAAGGCACTAATTTTTTGTAGGAATCCATTTTTTAATTCCACTTCGTCATCCCTTCGAAGGCAGGAATGACGATGCCATAGTAACCACCAAACCAAGAGTTGATTTTTTGTAAATTTACAAACCCAAAATAGGCTTCAACGATTTTGCCACTATAGCTGCATTTAATTCCGCACCAGCTTTACTGGTATGCGTGTGCTCATCTGCAAACAGTTGCTCTACTTTTTTTACACCCAGTTGATCATAGTGATTGGCGATTTCATTATTGAGATCGATAAAACTGCTGCCACTTTGCAATGCGACCTGTCGCGCCCATTCGGGATAGGAATTTTCTTCACGGGCAATTTTTTTATCCTTCCAAATTTTGCGTGGCACAGGGGAACAGATAACGACATTTATCCCACGTGCATGGGCTTCGCCAATAAAACGACGCAAGTAACCACCGTAGCTATACACAGTTTCCGGTTTTCCTGTGAGTAAATTGTCAATTTTTTCGTAATTATCGGCTGTACCTTTAAGCGTTCCCCGTGCACGGATATTGTCATTTATGGGTGCATTATCATTGTGACCAAACTGCATTACCAACAGATCACCGGGGTGCATCATATTCAATGTGCGCTGCCAATAATTGCCTGTATAAAAAGTGCGGCTACTTAATCCACCTACTGCACGATTCACAACATTAACTTTTTTACTGTCCAGATGTTGTTGCAGAAAATCGCCCCAGCCCCATTCACCATTATTGCCATCACCACCGCCATTGCGCACTGTGGAATCACCAATTAAAAAAACCGAACGTAAATTATGATTGGCAGGCATAGGCAAACGCAGCCAGGTCATTTCATCTTTGGTTATAGCTTCTGCGTTGGAATTAAACAAACCGGCAAACACATCGGGGCGTATTCCTTTAAATGCAGCGATTGCCGTTTCTGCATGAAGACGAGCGCCTTGATGATTAAAATGTGTGTGATCTTTTGGATAAAGTCCGGCAGTTTTTTCCTGACCAACAGCTTCAAGCTTATCCGCGACCAGATTATTTAAATCGACAAACGGCGTGTTTAATTCCCAAGCCAATTCGTAAGCCCAGCGTCCATAATTACCATTGCGCTCAATGCGTCCGGCTTGCCAAATATTGCGTTGTGTTAGTGACATTAAAACAGGTGTTGCATTTTTTGCACGCACATCATTCACCATAGAGCGAATGTAATGGCCGAAGGTGTAAACAGTTTCTGGCTGCCTGGTTAAAAGATTATTGATTTCAATAGATTCAGAACCAATACCCGGCAAACTGCCACGTGCACGACTATCATCATTTACGGGACTTGCATCGTTGTGACCAAATTGAATAATCACTATATCGCCCGCATTTATTTCATCGACAAGGCTTTTCCACAAACCTTCAGTAATAAAAGTTCGTGAACTACGGCCACCACGCGCTCGATTAATAACTACAGCTTTATTGGCATCTATGTAATCACCCAGTATGGCGCCCCAACCTTGTTGATCAGGTAAATTGTAAGTGGCTGCAGTGGAATCACCGGCGATAATAATTTTTTTCAGTGATGTTTCTGATGATGCTTCTGAAAATGCGAAATTGCAAATGCAGATAAAAAAAATTATTGCGGATTTTAATAGGATGAATTTTATTTTCATTTTTTTCCGTTTTTTTTCAATTGGATTTTAAATCCCCCCTAGCCCCCCTTTTTCAAAGTGGGGAACTTAAGTTCCTCCCCTTGGCAGGGGAGGGAGTAAAAAATCAAATCACTTATTTTTTTAATTCTTTACCAATCAATGCCAAATTCTGGATCGCTGCCAAACCCCACTGCGCTGAATCATTGGTGGATACCCAAGCGGCTTCGTCAACAGGATTCAATACATCCGGGCCATGCAGTCGTTTGATTTCAGCAGTGGAATGACTTTGACGAAAAAATTCGTCCCATGCACGCTGTGCCAATTGCTTGTCGTTTGTTTGTTGTGCTGTGTACGCCGTTAATCGTGAATGGGCATTGGTGAGATTATTGCCATTTAATGGAACACCAAATTCCGTTATTTGTTCCGCAGCAGGTGCATTGTAGAAACGTCCGTAACGCAACCAGGCTGATTTGAATTCCGGTATATCCATTAATTGATTTAATTCAGCACAAACTTCAATCAAACCAAATACCGCACTGAGATGCGATGCTTGCGCAGTTTTTTTCTGTTCAGACGATGCAGGAATCACACTCAACATTTTAGTGTTGATATCAAAATAATAACCGCCCGCAAAAAATCCCAACTCGCTATTACCGATAACACGCATCGAATTTTCCAGCCAATTTTTATATCGGCTATCACCTGTACGTTCCCATGCGGTTAACCAATTGGCGGCGGCGGATCCCCAATCTGTGCCAACACCAATAATGGTATTTTTGTCAGCGGCTGCTTCAGGATTGACTTTGCGTGTTGGCAACAAATTGGCTAATTGTTTATCGGCTTCTGCTACTTCCCACAGCACATCACCTGTGCGTTCATCAGCAGTTAAAAAATAATGGAAGCGACGATAAATGGACGTGCTGATGCGCAATTGTTTTGCACTGCAACCCCAGTGCTGCACATTGTGTCGTGTACCCAAACCGGCGAAACGGCCGATGTGATAAATATCCACATCGCGATTGTGACGCGTCATGGCTTCTGCCAAACGAAATGCTTTTGCATCGCCTGTGCGCAAAAATGAATACCACAACCAGAGGTCGGGTGAAAGTTCGGAATTATCCCAGGCAAATCCACCAATGTCATAACGCCACACATGACGATCAATATCATAGGTGTGCATCACATCGCCATAATTCCAAAAGCCATACCAATGACGTTGCTCAACTTGTTGACGATAAAAATCAATCGACCATGCAAGACGATTTTCAATTGCATTTTTCATGGGAGATGAGCGATCAGGTAAATTCCATAAACCGCCAAATACCTTGGCATCTAAATACGTTTGCGGTGAAGCCATAATTTGCGCGGGTGCACGAATTGAATCAGCCAATTCAATAGAGCGTTTGCGTGAAGGTGTTTGATCCAATGCAAAAATGGTGATGTCTGTGCTACGTGCAATACCTTGGGGTGAACCAAATCCCGGTTCGTAATCTTCATAAATAATTTCCAGTCCTTCGAGTTGTTTCGCATAAGTATCCATGCCCATACCATCATGATAAAAACGCAAATCCATCGGTGGCGCATCAGGCGACCAGATCCACAAAGTAGCTTGCGCAATTTCAGTTCCCGCGTGGCGAATATCAATTTGAGTGGGATGCAATTGCCAAAAATCGCGCATACCAAACAGCACGCCTCCAGTTGCACCACCAACATAAGCAACACCGGCAGCGCGCGTACCTTGATCTGCATCTATCCATGCATGACCGGCTTTGGTTCGTTTCTTAATACTGAAACCATTGGCATTTAATTGCGCGAGACTGTAATCATTCCACACAGGAATAAATTGCAAACGATCACTGACACGTTTATCCCAGGTATTTAATTCCGGTGTTGCTACACCATTGATTTGTGCATCGCGAACTGCTTGACCCGGATCGCGTCGCAAACCGGTAATACCCTGCGGCGATTCTGCCCAGAGTCCATTACCCTCCCCTACAAAACGCACATGGCGATTATAAATTTCATCGCGCATGGGTAGATCAAAACGCAAACCCAAAGCGCGAATAAAATCCTTATGTTCATCACCATCAAAAATAAAATTGTGGCTGATACGAACTGAATCACCACCTGCATAAAAATAAAGTCGCAATGAAAAAGGCAACCACTCGCGCCCATCTGCTTCACGATGAATACCCGTTACTTTTACTACTGCGCGCACAGGCCCTTTTTGCTCAATTTCTATTTGTCGAATGGTTCCACTGAAATTGGTTATCACCAAAGGCTGTTCGGAATCCTCCTTATCAGGATGCGACTGCCGCTGCCCGATAAAACGCGCATTTTGCAACAAAGTTTTTTTACCCCGTTGGATGGATTCAATAATCACCTCACCACTTTTAGCCATCACGCAACGAATCACGCCTGTATCAACCACCCAGTGTTTGGCGTTTTCACGAATACGGATTGTGTGTTTGGGATCAGGTGATTTTCCCTTTGCAAGACGAAATTGCTGGCCGGGTGATAACCCCGCTGGAATAGCATGGCCAGTCCATTTGATCGATCCATCAGACCAGCGTGCCATCACCCAGGTTTGCAGGGCCTGGGCACAACCTTTTTCATCAACAAGATGTAAAGGCTGATGCGGTTCAAGACTCGCCTGCGGCCAGGGTTGCCCCCATGTGTGACCAATAAGTGCTGATGGTTCGGCAGCCTCCAGCCAACCCAATTGCCCGGGATTTGTCAGAGTCGGGTCAATTGTATTAGCCTTGCCTGCACTGACAGGCAAGGCCAGGGAGGAAGCCAGAGGTACAGCAGCAGTCATCGCTCCATACTTGAAGAAATCGCGACGATTCATAGTCTCTCCATTCAGCTTTTTAGTGCCAAATTCAATTCATAGGTGATCGTATTTATATCACGCCTGAATTATATTGACTACATATGATCGAATATGATCGACATTTCAAAACTGCGAATGTATGATCTTTCAAAAATAAAGGCACACTCTTTCATGAGCCCTTTAACAAAAAATTTCCCAAACAGACAATAAGTTGTGAGTTTTTATGGTTGATAAAGTCGAAGGTATTGCGCGTACCGAGTTAACACGCAGCATTGATAAATTGATTGATAATCTGGTGAATATAAAAGATACCAGCGGTGAGTTTCTGTTACGGCTGGATGATGGTCGCGTGATTGACACCAAGGGCTGGAACGATTGGGAATGGACTCATGGCATTGGTCTTTATGGCCTGCTCAAACTGTGGGACATCACCGGCGATGAAAAACCTTTGGTGATTATGCAGGATTGGTTTAAAAACCGTTTTGCCGCTGGTACACCGACTAAAAATGTCAACACTGTTTCGCCTTTTCTCACACTGGCTTATTTGGCAGAACGTTTAGGTGATCGCAGCTATTTGCCTTACCTTGATGTCTGGGCCGAATGGATTATGAATGACATGCCACGCACTGAAGAAGGCGGTCTGCAACACATAGTATTCAATTCCGTCAATTACCAACAAATATGGGACGACACTTTAATGATGTGCGTGTTGCCCCTCGCAAAAATTGGTTTGCTATTTAATCGTCCCGCTTATGTAGAAGAAGCAAAACGCCAATTTATGCTGCATACAAAATATTTGGCAGATCGCAAAACAGGCCTCTGGTTTCATGGCTGGACTTTTGATGGCCGCCACAATTTTGCAGATGCGCTCTGGGCACGCGGAAATTGTTGGGTCACCATTGCAATTCCAGAATTTATTGAATTGCTCGACTTGCCACCGCATGACAGTACACGTTTATTTTTAATTGAAACTTTGGAAGCGCAAGTCAGAGCACTGGAAAATTATCAGGATGAAAGCGGTTTGTGGCATACACTGATTAACGATAAATCTTCCTATCTGGAAGCTTCCTGTGCTGCCGGTTTTGCTTATGGAATTTTGAAGGCAGTACGCAAAGGTTATCTGGATGTGAAATATGAACCTATGGCAATCAAAGCCATTAAAGCCGTACTCGCCAATATCAGTGATGATGGAGAATTAAAGCAAGTTTCTTTTGGGACACCGGTATTTAATGATTTGCAAGGTTATCGCGATATTCCCTTAACCTCCATGCCTTATGGACAATCCTTGGCAATTCTGGCGCTGGTGGAATTTATGAATCGTTATATTTAACGCGCAAGTTTTCTTGCGCAAAAAAATTCATTAACAACAATAAATAATGAGTAACGCCCTATGCAAATGCGCGAGATAAAAACCCGTCATTATATTGCCTATGGACTCAATGATGTTCTGGGTGCGGGTTCGATGGCAGTCATTAGTGGTTGGTTGATTTTTTTCTACACCACTTTTTGTGGATTATCGGCGGTGCAAGCAGCATCTATTTTTGCGATTGCACGAATTCTTGATGCTGTTGCCAGCCCGTTGATTGGTCACATATCTGACAACCTGAATAAAACCAAACTGGGACGCCGTTTTGGTCGTCGTCGTATTTTTTTATTGGCGGCAATTCCATTGTTACCGGCTTTTGCATTGATGTGGGTTAATGGACAACACTATTGGTATTATTTGCTCACCTTTGTTTTTTTTGAATTGGTTTACGCATCGGTATTAATCCCTTACGAAACTCTTGCGGCAGAAATGACGGATGACTACACAAAAAAAGCCAAGTTTGCCGGAGCAAGAATTTTGGTAGGGCAAATATCGGCAATTTTTGCGGGAATTCTGCCTAACTGGATTGTTAATTATGTTGGCGGAAAAGAGAATGCCGACACATTTCTGATTATGGGTATTATTTTCAGCCTTGCTTTTATGCTGGTTGTCACTATTACTTATCTGTTCACCTGGGAACGCCCGCCAACAGTAGAAACTGAAGAAAAACCAAAAACATCCGCGCTGGATTCATTGAAAACGGTGTTTGTAAATTTGTCATCGACATTACGCATTCGTGCTTTCCGCTTGCATTTGGGGATGTATTTGGGTGGTTATATCAGTCAGGATATTTTTAATGCGGCCTTCACTTATTTTATTGTATTTGCACTGGGTGGATCGGTGGTCATCGCTTCATCTTTGATTGCCAATACTTATATTGCGCAACTTTTTGCAGTTGCACTGGCGATAATGTTGGTAATTCGTATTGGCCCTTCTTACACCTATCGCCTTGCTGTTAGCAGTTATATTGCCGGCATTATTGCGCTGCTGGTTTTATTTTTAACGTTTAGTGAATTCCCACCGGGCTATCTATTGCTTGGTGCAGTCATACTGGCGGGCCTTGGTCGGGGTGCATTGAATTATATTCCCTGGAATGTTTACAACTATATTGCCGATGTCGATCAAATTGTCACAGCAAAACGCCGTGAAGGTAGCTTTGCCGGTGTTATGACCTTTATTCGCAAAGCGGCGCAAGCTGTTGCGGTTATGTTTGTCGGCATTATTATTGAATGGGGCGGTTTTGTTTCCAAAAGTGAAACCCAATCAACTGAAGCAATTCATACTATAGTGGCAGTTATGGTAATGGGTCCCATAGTGCTATTACTATTCGGATTTTTTGTCTCTCGCCGTTTTAAATTAAATAAAGATACTCACGCAATTTTAATGCAGGAAATTGAACATTTGAAATCCGGCAATACAGAACCTTCAAGCGAAAACAGCCGCACTGTTGTTGAAGATTTATCCGGATGGCCTTACAAAAAATTGTGGGGTAATAATAATGTTGGGAAATGATTGGAACTGCTTTAGCTCCTCCCTTTGAAAAAGGGAGGCGGGGGAGGGATTTAAAATGGTCCATTTTATGAAGATCTTAAATCCCCCCTAGCCTCCCTTTTTCAAAGGGGGGAACAACTGTCGAATTTTTATATTTCATTTTCTAACAAAGCCTCATCCCAAGCCTGTTGCAAATAAGCAAAAGAATCCATTGCATGAGCAGGACTGGTATCTTCCAACAAAATCGGCACTTGATGCTTACCGACTTTTATCAAACGTTTGAACACACCCACCCAATCCATCACACCCGTTGTACCTACAGGTAAATCGCCCATTTTTACCAAACCTTTTTCACCCGGCACCATTTTAAAATCCTTGGCATGTATTGCCAGAATGTGATCACCAAACGCAGAAAAACAATCATCCAAAAATATATCCATATCATCCACTCCCTTAACAGGAATCAAATTGACTGGATCAAAAATAATTCCCAACGCCGGTGAATTAAATTGTTCAATCATAATTTTGATATGCTCTATAGTAGAAACAGCGTGATGTTCTGCTACTGCTTCAACACCTACACAAACACCTTTCTCTTCAGCAGCCCTTACCAATCGATTTAATGATTGCAAAGCGACACCAAAAGCAGTTTCTCTGCCCTTGGCTTTATTCAGGTAAGGAATTGGCGAACCGGTTTCTGTGCCTATAATTCGACAACCCAATGTTGCAGCAGTATCGATGTGCGCTTCAAATCGTTTCAGCGAAAATTCACGCGCATCCAGATCCGGCGTGACCGTGTCGATATAACAGCCGATTACTGCAATTGAAATTCCATGCTGATTAAATCCAGTGCGAATTTCCCGCAATCCTGATTCACCAAATTCGGCAGGTAGTAAATGATTTCCAGGCAATGCTTTTGCCAAAGCCAACTGCACAGCTTGTGCACCAGACGATGCAATCGAGCTGGCCAGTTTTTCCGCGGTAAGTGTTCCAAAATCATGTGCACGCAAACCAAAAAACGGTTTCATTGTTAATACCTGTTTATAAAAAGATATTCAGCGATAGAGTTTATTATTATTTTTTTGATTCCAGATTTTCTATTAATTCCAAAGGTACAGGAATTACCGTTCCATGACGCATTCGCAATGGAGTGCCTTCATCGGGGAAATGCATTTGTGTTGATACATCTTCCCAATGAACCAAATCTTTTGAACGAATAGCACCGTATTGCTTATTGGTATAAGCGTCAAAATAAATAACAGCATAATCTTCCAGTTGGATTGCTGTTGGCCCTTCTACCCAAAAACTTTCGCGAGTAACAGGTGCACCGGGTTTTGCAAAAGGCCCTGTTAAACTGGCAGCATTGGCCAGTTGTAAATATTTTTTCGGCGGGAATCGTGTTTCATCTTTAATAATTAAATACAATTGATTATTAAATGTTAAAAATGTCGCATCTATAACACTGAAACCTGGATCATAAAATAATTGTGTCGGTGTGAAATCGACAAAATCACGAGTGGTAGTGTAGTAAAGACGATGATTGTAGTTGTCTTCAGAAGAAGCTGCAGTTTCCGGAAATGTATCCGGAATAGTCGATGACCAGAAAATCACAAAATGATTATGTTTTTCATCATAAATAACTTCCGGCGCCCAGGCATTACGCACTTGAGACTCATGCAACATAACCGGAATTTCTTTTTGTTCTGACCAGTGAATAAAATCTTGAGTGGATGCATATCCAATATTGTTTTCATTCCAACCTGACGTCCACACCATGTGATAAGTGCCATCCGGCCCCTGTGCCACGCATGGGTCACGCATTAATTTGGATTTACCAATTGCCGGTCGCCAATGATTTTCTGCACGCGGTAATTTTTGCCAATTATATCCATCCCTGCTCGCGGCCAAATGCAAACCATCTTCACCATTTTTTGTAAAGTAAGTAAAAAGATAAGCTGTGTCAGGAGAGAGCGTTGGTTCATTTTTCCCTGTTGTCGTACAACCAGACAACAGGCTACATAAACAGATCCACAGGAAAGTGATAAATCTCATATTGATCGCCGTAAAATAATCACATTCATTCTTTTTTGGTTATTATCGGTCATAATATGTGTATTTTAAGGACAATTCAATCATTTCAAATCATATATTGGGTTACGACCTCCGTCAGCAGTCGTTTTTCATGTATTTTTTGATTCGAGCAATCAGTTTTTGAATCCAGGCAAATTACACGGAGTATTTTCAATAGTTTCTACTGCAGATATTTATGCGACATCTAAAAAATAATTTTTATATGAGAGTTTTGCACGAATCAAAATTAATCGTCATTCCTGCGAAATGAAACCAAACAAAAATGGATTCATAATTTATTTACTAAACACACAAGATGCTGAATCTGATGCCGCACAATTTACACCACATGGAATCACAACAAACACAACGAAACTAATAACTTTTTAATCTTTGTTTAATCCCATTAACAGGTCTAGCATTTAATTGAATATTCTAAGGAACAGCGTAAGGAGGTGTACCATGACTCACGAAGAAATTCTTCGCCAACAGTTGAAATACGAGCAAGTAGAAACAGCGCGTGAATTGGCTGAATTATTGCGGCTGGCGCAAGAAATTGGACAACGACTATGTAACGAAACCCACGGCGAGATGTATGACGATGTGCGTATGTTGTCATCACTGCTTCGTCAGACCCGTGCACAAGCAGACCTGATTGATGCTAAATTAAGTTCTGTCGATCCGGTTGTTACGCTGGTTCAAAAACAGCAAAAGTCCTATTAGTTATTAGCTGAATATTTTGCATCGATGTTGATTTCAATTTGACCAAGGGCTGTTGCCAGCCCTTGTAGTCATCAACCATTTGCAACCAACGCAATTTTTTCATCGAGTTGTTTAACAAAACCTTGCGCTGTTTGTTGAGCAGAAAGAAAAGTGTGTAGCAGATTTATTTCCTGATCTTCCAATTGTTCGAGTTCAACGCCAAATCCATGTTGATTGGCGTGAGTAACTATAGCTTCGAGTGTGTATTTTTCTTTATATAACATTATTTCCAGACTTAATTGTTGTAGCGGCCTGGCGACCCAGTCGGACTGAATATAAAAACCAAACGCGGTAGCGTCTTTAATTCGGCCTTTTGCTATGGGATTGTGGTATTGGGATATAGTTACCGGAAGATTGGTAGCTATGCGCGGACTGCATCTGTGCTCCATAGTGAGACCCTCGGTTATAAACGATCGTACTGACCAACAAGCGCACGAATTTTTGTTGCCAAATCCGGCGCCACCATTTCCCAACGAAAAATCCACTGCCAATTTTGATCTTGTGTTCCTGGTGTATTCATTCTGTGTGTGCCATCCAATTCCAAAAAATCCTGCATTGGAATAATGCACATTCGACAGGTTGACACCAGCGCAACTTCGATCAACAGCCAAGGCATTGGAATCGACGAGGACAACAAATATCGATGCACAATTTCTTGCTGATAAGGCGCAAGATTTTGGTACCAACTTTTTGTTGTGTCATTATCGTGAGTTCCAGTGTAGATCACATTTTCAAAAATGTGATGTTGGGAAAGATGAGGATTTTTCGGGTTGCCATCATATGCAAATTGCAACACCAACATACCGGGTAAATTGAACTGATTTCGAAGCGCTTCTACTTCGTCAGTTATGACACCCAAATTTTCTGCGACCAGCGGTAAATTCGGCCACTCGGTAAAGCATGCATTTAACAAAGCTGCACCCGGTGCTTTAATCCACTGTCCCAATCGCGCGTCATGAGTATTACCCGGTATTGCCCAATAAGCTTCAAATCCACGGAAATGATCGATACGTAAAATATCAAAAAATTGTAACTGGGTTCGCAAACGGTTTTTCCACCAGATAAAACCGTCTTTTTGCATCTTTTCCCAGTGATAATGCGGGTTTCCCCAGTGTTGTCCTGTTTCTGAAAAATAATCAGGAGGAACACCCGCTACAGTTAATGGGTCACCATTTTCATCCAACAAAAATTGTGATTGATTAGCCCAGACATCGGCGCTGTCGTGACCAACGAAAATTGGAATGTCGCCAAAAAAATCAATTGATTTTTCTTTGGCGTAATTATGCAACGATTTCCATTGCGAAAAAAAAGCAAATTGTTCGAACTTATAACGACTGATCAAATTTTCGAGATTTTTTGACCATTTTTTCAAGCTGGACTTATTACGTTTTTTTAATTCTGCTGGCCAATGTGTCCATGACTGCCCGTTGAATTCATCCCTAAGTGCAGAATACAAAATAAAATCGTCTAACCAATAAGCTTGCTGATCGCAAAATTGTATTAGATTTTCTCTTAACAAACCGCCCTGTTCTGATTCGATTTTTCTATAAAAACTATTAGCACAATCCTGACGTAATCCAGAGGCGGAAGTGTAATCACTTTTCAGATCATCCGGTGATACCCAATGCTTCTCAATAAGCCAATCTATGCTAATGAGTTCAGGATTACCTGCATGGGTGGAAAGTGATTGATAAGGTGACATATCGGCTTGTGTTGGGCCGATTGGCAGCATCTGCCAAACACGAACTCCAGCGAGGGATAACCAATCAATAAATGCATAAGCTTCTTTGCCCAGAGTACCGAATTTTTTTGCCTTGAAATTCTGCCAATGTTCTTCACCACAGGGTAGAGATGTCGGGTGAAGTAATACCCCTGCTCTACGTTGACTCATGACATTATTCAATGGCTTCATTCAGCATGCCCTTGTCTCATTACTCCACCAGTAGCAGGATTACCACCACCTTCACTAATCACTTGTTGTAAATATTCAGGGGCAGGTTCGTTGATTAAACGATAAAGGTTGGCCAAATGCCGACGGTATAAATAATCAAAATCTTTTACGCTTTGCGAAGGGTTGTAATCGCCAAACCACCAAAACCAATCCGAACCTTCGCAAAGTGCCATTTGTTTTTCGATTTGCGCTTTTTCTTCTGCAGTAAATGATTTTTTCGCCAAAGCTGCATCAGCATCCTGTTTGGCTTTACACAGCATATCCCATGCACGATTTTTATCCTTGTCACCTATCCAGGTTGAAAATGTTCCATAAACCCAACTGCCTGCAACCAAATGAGGAATTTTTAGAGGTTCGGGCTTTTGATCACGTAATACTTCTGTGTAAGTGGTTAATTCCAATTGCGGATGTTCAGCGATGCGTCGATACAATTGCTCAAGAAAATAATAGGCATTTTCCGGAAAATATTCCCAGGCATTTTCACCGTCCATAATCACCGAGATAACCGTGTTTTTATTATCTTTAGCATGCTCACTGATCGCCACCATATTATTGATAAGATCGCCAACGGCATCATCAGAATGCCAGGTCGCATATTTAAAACCGATCAAATCAGATAGGCCATCATCGCGAAAAAATACATTGATTGGAGCATCGGCAAAATGATAATTGCGATGTAAATTTTTTTCTGAAGACTTCCAGTCTTTACAAACAGATTCGTTTTTTTGGTCAGCAATACTGTTATGCAAAACTGAATCGCCTGTTGCTGTCCAGGCAAATCCATTTTGCTGTAACAATTTCAAACTGGCATCACTGAGTGCACCTTCACTGGCCCAACAACCAACAGGTGTAATACCAAATAATTCATGAAAAACTTTTTTACCGTATTGCAAATGCCATATTGCACGATTGGTTCCATCGGGATAAATCCTGTTCTCGGGCAATGTCACGTTGGGCATAGCTTCGGTTGCACTGTTAATATCAATTAACAAGGGAACAATCGGATGTGCATAAGGACTCATGCAAAGTTCGATCTGTTTTCTTTCAACAAGATGTCGATAACGGGGCACGATGGATGATATTAATTCCCCGATAATGGTTAACAGCAACTTTCTGTCATTCATGGAAAAATGGCGCGCTTTTTCCTGTAAATGCAATATACGCTGATCAACACGACGCAAGGTTTCAGGCAACCAGCTCAAGTGATACCAGACACATAAATCAATTAAAAACTGATGATTCAAATACTGCGCAAGAAAAGGTTTTTGATGCAGCGACTCCAGAGTATCCGCCAATTCCCGATAAACGGGAAATCGCTCTATCATGCGAGAACGATTGGCTCGCAAATATTTTTGTCCCAATTCAATAAAAGCCGGGCTGCCTGGTGTTGGCAAGACAGGTTCTACCAATGAAGCCAGAACCTGATCTTTAATTTCACCCTGATGATGTAAAAAACTTTTAATTTGTTGTGCGTAATCATTTAATTGTTCCAACAAAATCGGTGCAAAATTAACAACGGCTTTTGCATTGGGTTGCGCTTCAAGATGCGCAACCATGTCAACATAATCTTTTATAGCGTGTAAGTAAGTCCACGGGAAGTAATATTCTCCTGTCACTATGTCACGATAATCCGGTTGATGCATGTGCCAGAGAAATACAACTTTGGTTTTACTTAAATTAGCCATAAACATCATCCTGTCCCAACATATCAGGTGTTACCAACACGACACCTTTAGGTGATACATGAAATCGTGCTCTATCTGCATCAGGGTCGTGACCAATCACAGTGCCTTCGGGAATTTTGCATCGCCGATCAATCAACGCGCGACGAATTTTACAATTGCGCCCAACTACGACACTGGGAAATAAAACTGAATCTTCAATTTCACAATAAGAATGCACGCGTACACGCGGAAATAAAATGGAGTGTTTAACGTATGAGCCTGAAATAATGCAACCGCCTGCAATCAAAGAATCCACTGCATAACCGCGACGACCATCGTCGTCGAAAACAAATTTTGCAGGTGCAACCTGCTCCTGGTTTGTCCAGATTGGCCAGGCAGCATCATATAAATCCAACTCGGGATTCACATCAGCCAATTCCAGATTGGCTTCCCACAAAGAATCCACTGTTCCAACATCTCGCCAATAAGCTTCGCCGCCACTCACGGGATCACAAAACGGAAATGCCATGACACGGCTGCTTTTAATCATGGATGGAATTATGTCTTTACCAAAATCATGCGATGAATTCGGATTCTCTTTATCCTTCATTAATTCACGAAATAAAGATTTTGTGCTGAAAACATAAATACCCATGGACGCCAATGCTTTATTCGGTTTACCGGGAATTGATTCCGGATTTTTTGGTTTTTCAGAAAATTTTATGATGCGGTGATCAGCATCCACATCCATCACACCAAATGCGTGTGCAATTTCGATAGGCACTTCAATACAACCAACAGTGATATCGGCACCGTGTTCAACGTGCGCCGCAATCATGGTTCCATAATCCATTTTATAAATATGATCACCCGCGAGAATCAACACATACTCAGGACTATGGCGACGAATAATATCGAGATTTTGCAATACAGCATCCGCTGTACCTACATACCAATTTTCACCAAGACGTTGTTGTGCAGGAAGCAATTCAACAAATTCTCCAAGCTCTCCGCCGAGAAATCCCCAGCCACGTTGAATATGACGATCAAGGGAATGCGACATATATTGCGTCAGTACACTGATACGACGAATTCCCGAATTAACACAATTTGAAAGAGGAAAATCGATGATGCGAAATTTTCCACCAAAATGCACAGCGGGTTTTGCACGCCAATTGGTTAATTGATGCAAACGTGAACCGCGACCTCCTGCTAAAATTACTGCAAGAGTTTCTCGCGTAAGACGACTAACAAAACGGCCGGAATGTTGTGGACTCATTAAAAAAATTCCTTATGGAAACTGATTATTTAATAATGTTATGAAACAATGGTTATTGTTGAGCAAATACAATGCCAAAGATCGACAGATTGAAATCTATCTGCACTAATCTAATGCGCACTGGCGAAAACAAGTTTAGATAAAGACTTCTCACCGTAAAATTTTGTTTGGCATTAAACCTGCAAACACCATGATTAGTACAAACAGCTATAACTGTCGTAGCATGGCGCCTTATACTGGTGCATGCTCGAAGACATTATTATGAAAAAAATCAAATTTTTATTGAAAATGTGCTTTTATCTGCCACTTTAATTGACTGAAAAAGTAGAAACCTATGAATGCTTCTGTAGACAAACCTTTAAGCGACAATCTTCTGCGCATTATTAATGCAACTCATCATGATCCTTTTTCTGTGCTGGGGATGCATCCCTTGGGAAATAAAGCAGATTCTGCTGCCGATACGCTGGTGCGCCTTTATTTACCCGGCGCCCGCGCCGCAACTTTGGTTTGTCAAAAACAAGAATTTGCATTGATACGCATTGAAGGAACTGACTTTTTTGAGTGGCGCGGAATTGAAAAATACATCAAGAGCCGTTATCAGGTTCGCTGGTTTGATCGCTACAATCGGGAGCATTTTGAATACGACCCCTACTCCTTTGCGCCAATATTGGGCGATCTGGATGTGCATTTATTTAATGAGGGTCAACATTGGAACATTTATCAATTGTTGGGAGCACACGAACGTGAAATCGATGGTGTCAAAGGCGTTACTTTCGCAACCTGGGCACCTAACGCCGAGCGTATCAGTGTTGTAGGCGATTTTAATGAATGGGATGGCCGTCATCACCCTATGCGAGTACGTGGTGGAAGCGGTTTATGGGAGTTATTTATTCCAGGACTGACCGCAGGCTCTTTGTATAAATTTGAAATTCGCAATCGCCAGACAGGTGATGTTTTTTTAAAAGCGGATCCTTATGGACAATCCTTCGAAATGCGACCACAAACCAGTGCGATAGTGACGACATCCAGCTATGAATGGCGGGATGCTGTCTGGATGCAAGCGCGTGCAGCAAAAAATGTTTTGAAATCCCCCTGCTCTGTTTATGAAATACATTTGGGTTCCTGGCGACGTGGTTGGGCAAATGAATTTTTAAATTATCGCGAGCTGGCTCATCAAATTGTTGATTATGTGAAACCGCTGGGATTCACCCATATTGAAATTTTACCTGTGAGTGAACATCCGCTCGATGATTCATGGGGCTATCAGACAACCGGTTATTTTGCTCCAAGCAGTCGTTTTGGTACCCCTGATGATTTTCGTTATTTTGTTGATTACTTACATCAACATAATCTCGGCATTATTCTTGATTGGGTTCCTGCACATTTTCCAAAAGACGCCCATGCACTGGCAAAATTTGATGGCACTGCACTTTACGAACACGAAGATCCCCGTTTGGGTGAGCACAGGGACTGGGGTACATTGATTTATAATTATGGCCGCAGTGAAGTACGAAATTTTTTATTAGCCAATGCACTTTTCTGGCTAAAAGAATTTCATCTTGATGGTTTACGTGTCGATGCAGTTGCATCCATGTTGTATCTCGATTATTCACGCGAAGATGGCGATTGGCTGCCCAATCAATATGGTGGAAATGAAAATCTGGATGCAATCAGTTTTTTACGCCAATTCAATGAACTCTGCCATGGCCATTGCCCGGGAGTCATTATTACAGCTGAAGAATCTACAGCATGGCCTCAAGTCACTCGCCCAACATGGTTAGGTGGTTTGGGGTTCACTATGAAATGGAATATGGGCTGGATGCACGACACCTTGACTTACATGACCAAAGATCCTATTCACCGTCAGTATCATCACAATCAATTAACCTTTGGCATGATGTACGCATTTACCGAAAATTTTGTATTGCCATTTTCACATGATGAAGTTGTTCATGGTAAAGGCAGTATGATCGGAAAAATGCCGGGTGATGATTGGCAAAAATTTGCCAACTTGCGTTTGCTTTACACTTATATGTTCACTTATCCCGGCACCAAATTATTATTCATGGGCAGCGAATTTGCACAGTGGAGTGAATGGTCACATCATCGTAGTCTGGATTGGCATTTATTGGATTATGCCCCGCATCGCGGCATTCATGACGCAGTAAAAGATTTGAATCATCTTTATAAAAATCGCCCTGAACTGCATGAGCGCAGTTTTGAATGGAATGGATTCGAATGGCTGGATTGTCATGACAGCACGCAATCCATTATCAGTTACATTCGAAAAAATGATACCGGCTTTGTCATTGTGTTATTAAATTTTACGCCTTTACCCCGTCACGCTTATCGCGTAGGTGTTCCTGTTGCCGGACAATATAAAGAATTATTTAATTCTGATTCTACGTTTTATGGCGGCAGTAATTTGGGTAATGCAGACGGTTTATACACACAAGATATCCCCTGGATGAATCATCCTTACTCGATTGAAATTACATTGCCGCCTTTGGCGGGTTTGATTATTGCGTTGTAAAGCCCTCACCCTAACCCTCTCCCTGAGGGAGAGGGGAATTGGCACGAATGGGATAAACCCAATGGCGAATATAGAGTACTTAAAAAGAAATTTACACTTACATTAATTACATATTCTTCTTGTGGCAGTGACAGCCCCCTCTCCCCTTGTGGGAGAGGGTTGGGGAGAGGGGAAAAAACTTTATGAACATACTGTTTGCAACCAGTGAAGCCTATCCATTAATCAAAACCGGCGGTTTGGCAGATGTCGCTGCCAGTTTGCCGCGTGCTTTATTAAAACTAAATATAGACGTCAAAATTGTATTGCCTGCTTACGCCAGTGTGTTATCACAAGCAGAAAAAATTGAATTAAAAACGTTATCGACAATTTCTATTTTGGGTCGGGAGATTATTCTGCAGCAGACACGCTTACCCGGCACGCGTGTAAAAGTCATACTGGTTAATATCGAAGAATTTTCGGAAAGGCAAGGTAACCCCTACTGTGGACCCGATGGCAGTGATTGGCCGGATAATCATTGGCGATTCTTCTGGTTTGCACGAGCAATCGAGTCCATAGCACTGAATCAGGCAGGGTTAAACTGGCCTGTTGATATAGTGCACTGTAATGATTGGCAAACAGGTTTGGTGCCTGCGTTTTTATCTGAACAAAAAAATTCACCCGCTTGTGTTTTTACTATTCACAATTTGGCTTATCGCGGATTATTTTCATATCAGGCTTTTGCAGAATTAAATTTACCCGATTTATTTTGGCATCATGAAAAACTGGAGTTTTATGGCCAGATGTCATTTATCAAAGGCGGATTAAACTTCTCACAAAAAATCACCACCGTCAGCCCCAGCTATGCCAATGAAATTCAAACTCCTGAGTTTGGTAATGGTCTTGATGGATTAATGCGTTATCGTCAAAAAGACTTACACGGAATTTTAAACGGCATAGACACTGACGAATGGAATCCGAATGCTGATAAACATCTATTGCATAAATTTAACCGAAGAAGTTTGTCTGGAAAGACAAAAAATAAACTGGAGTTACAACAACAACTAGGGCTTGATATTAAAGACGATGTTCCTTTATTAGGTTTTGTCGGACGATTGGTTGACCAAAAAGGAGTTGATTTAATTTTGGCGCAAATGACATTACTGCTTACCAAAGAATGTCAATTGGTTTTTCTGGGCAGTGGGTTTCCGCACTATGAAAAAGCATTAAAAAATATCGCAACGCAGTATCCAAAAAAAGTTTCTGTCGTAATTGGTTACAACGAAGAGCTTGCACACCGAATTGAAGCCGGATGTGATTTGTTTTTAATGCCGTCTTTATTTGAACCTTGTGGACTCAATCAGCTCTACAGTTTGCGTTATGGCACCTTGCCCATAGTGCATGCTGTTGGCGGATTACAGGATACAGTTTTTGAGTGCTCTGTTAATCAAATAACAGAAGAGACAAATGGATTTGTTTTTAATAAACCAACCGCAATTGAATTACACCATGCTATTTGTCGCGCATTGGATGCCTATCAACAACCGGCTTTTTTTAAACAACTTCAACAAAACGCCATGCGCCGCGATTCATCCTGGGAAAAAAGTGCATTGAAATATAAAGCGCTTTATGAATCACTTTTGGTTGACTCTGATACAACTACGCCGGCATAAGCCGGCGTAGTTAATGCAAACAATTTGCTGTCAAACATTACTCATTAAAGATATCCAACTTACCTGCACCCGCATAAGCTGGCACCAATGTTGGCAATGATGCTGCGCTATTGATGCTGTACTGATAATAATCAGACGGATCAAATGCCAAACCATTGTTCACATGCAACAACCACTCGGCAGTGGGGCTAAACAATTTCACTATATTGTCACTGGTAAATGTCACTTTGGAACTTTGCTCACTGTCTTCACTGACAACATACAATTCACCACTGTCTACCAAAATATTATTGGCTTCCAGATAAAGCTCAGCCTCGGGGCCTGCCAAAGCAATATAAGAAATTTGGCGATGCGGGCCGGTTTTATCATTGAAGAAATAATTATTGAAAATATGTGCTTTACCAAAACGAACGCGTGGATGACGCTGATAAGTATTTTCAAAATAATTATGATGATAAGTAGCATGTAAACGTCCTGAATCCTGAACAGCATTACTGTCAACATGGCCTACCAACATGGTTTTGTTGTATTGGTAAAAATGATTCCAGGAAACAGTTACCCAATCAGCGCCGCGTTTTACATCAACTGCGCCATCAATTCGCCCTGCCAAACTTGAGTTAGGTGCACTGTAAATAAAAGTATTGTGATCTACCCACACATGGTGAGAAAAACATTCTACTGTTACCGCATCAGCATCCGGATTTGAACCTGCATCATAAACATCACGGAAGGTTAAATTGCGAATAATGACATTGGATACGTAAGCTGTATTGGAGTTGTAAGCATCAGAGCAACCCACAATACCCCCTACACGGAAACCAAGCTGTCTCAGTGTTGCAGTATTACCAACACCGACAATGGTTTTATTTGAAGCAACATTTAATTTTACATAACCGGTAGGTGGTTGAATGGCGCCTTCTACCTGAATCACATAAGGTGCAACTGCAGTGACATATTGTTGCAACTGTTCAAAAGTCGTTACCCTGACAACTTCACCACCTGCTCCACCGGTAGTTGTAGGAACACCCAATGCGGACACATCCGCAAACCCCGTCATAGTAAAGTTCGGCACTTCACTGACAATTGCACTCGAAGAAGAACGACTTGAACTCGAAGAACGACTGGATGATACAGAAGAAGAAACCGATGAACTGACAACTGCTATTGATGAACTTCTGCTGGAAGAAATACTGCTGGAAATTCGACTGGAAGAAGATTGCACCGAAGTTGACGACACTATATCGGATGTACTTGAGGCAACAGCCGAAGAACTTCTACTGGAAGAGCTGCTGGAAATTGATGAAGAACTGCCTGGTGTAACACCACAATTACTGGCCACTGCATTTCCACTCACACTCATGGAATCAATATTGGCAATTGCCTGGGAACCTGTTGCACGAATTCGTAATTGATTGACACCTGCAACCAAATTTACGTTTTTGGTAACACTGCTCCAAGTTGACAAGGATGCTGTACGGGGAAATGACAAACTGCCGGATGAACCATTAACGGTCAGACCTGCACTGGTTGAACCTGTATTGGCATAACGAAAACTGACTGCATAACTGCCTGCAACAGGAACGCTGATCTGGTAACTAATGCCCTGCCCGCCGGAATTATTAATATCGACATAACCTGCGCCAGTGTAACCACTATTGGCTGTCGAAATTACACCGTCATAACTACAAAATCCGGGATCATTTTCCTGAATAGTGACTGCCGCAGAAACAAACGACGAAACAGACATGGAAGCCAGCGCCAGAGTGACGGCTGACAAAATCTTTTTGCACATAGTGAAACCCTCGGTAATTAGTTTTTGATTATTGGTGACCGAAATTTTTAAAAAGTTTATTGTTAAAATTTTGCGTAAACCTAACCCCTGGGTTAGTGAAATGTCAACCTTTGTGCAACTGGATTATCCAAACTCTGATTCAGGTCTCAATATCAATGCCCTGCTTGATAAGGCAGGGTCAACTGCTAAAGTTAAAGAAATTTCGCAATACCCGACAAGGCTTCCCAACGCTATATGAATTTATCCAGGTCAGCCAAATTACCTCTGGTATGGGGATTCACTTCCATGCTGCTGGGTATGATCCTGACATTGATTGTGGCCGAAAGGGTTGAGCATGAATATCAGTTGATTGCACAGAATAATCTGGTCAAGGAAGCAGAAAGATTGGCACATGAAACATCAAAGCGCCTCAATCTCTACGAATATGGATTGCGCGGGGCCAGAGGATTTGTGCTTGGCACTGCTGATCAGCTGTCCAGAAAAAATTTCCGCCTCTACACATTAACACGCGACTATCAAAGAGAATTTTCCGGTGCAAAAGGTTTTGGCTTTATACGACGGGTTCCCGTATCCAACGAAAAACTTTTTCTTCAACAAGCGCGAGCTGATGATCAGCCGGATTTTACAATCCAGCAGTTAACACCCCATCAAAACGAACGTTATGTCATTCAATATATAGAACCCCAGGCGCCCAACCAACTTGCTATAGGCCTGGATATCAATTCAGAAAAATTCAGACGTGATGCAGCTGAAACCGCGATAACAACGGGCCAGGTACAAATTACAGCGCCCATTACACTGGTTCAAAATCACAATGAATCCCAGCAATCTTTTTTAATCTTATTGGCAGTTTATTCATCCTGGACTGTACCACTTGATGAAAATGAACGCTGGCAGCAAGCTATTGGTTGGGTGTTCGCTCCCCTGTCCATGCAGGATATTCTGGATACACTGAATGTTGATGACAACTTCTATCAACTCAAATTAACCGACACAGGCGACTTACAAAATCCTGTCAATTTTTATAATAGCGAACAAAATAAATCCCGTGTCTCTTTGCACACATTACACACACACAGTGTGACACGAATGATTTATGGTCGCACATGGCAATTTGATATCACAGCAAAACCCGCACTCTTATATGCTCTGTCACCGATTAAAATCAGGGATCTATACACTGTTGGTGGATTGATTTCATTTCTACTCGGATTACTTGCAACCATTCTAGGTAGCAATCGACAGGCAAAACAAAAAATTGCAGCCCAACAATCTGCACTGGCATCCATTGTAGAAAGCACACATGATGGCATTATCGGCAAAACACTGGATGGCACTATTACTTCGTGGAATAAAGGCGCTGAAGAAATTTTTGGCTACTCCAGTACAGAAACTATAGGTAAAAAATTATTGGACCTGATTGTTCCTGAAAATCTGTTGCATGAAG
>CAMLML010000063.1 GCA_946481095.1 uncultured Cellvibrio sp. | reverse complement strand
ATGATCAGCTATAGCATGGCCAGACAACTCACAGGCCGTTTTAGCCTTGGAAATCACGCTCTGAAAGTTATCCCATTTGCCATAATCCAACAGATGTTGCAGGTCTCGGGCAAGCCAATACTCAACCCCGTTTTCTGTTTCTTGCGCGTGCCCCTCAAATGTGGCGGTTAGTGCTTGAATATGCTGCGGCTCCATTATCAACCTTCATTTATATACTGGCCTTCGATGAGACAGAACTGTATATAAAAACAGTATCGATGGCAATATGGGGAATGGATGTAAAAAATCCAATTCAATTCGCTGGTGAATTGAATTGGATCGCGAAGGGTTTAGAACCAGGGGACGGTGGCAGATTTACTTAACGCTAAACCATAACAGTCGAATTCACCATGAGCAGACTCGCTACATTCCAATTTTTCAATAAATATTTGAAACAAACCGTTTTCACCGCGCTGTTTACTGGTTTGACTTTCCAACTGAATGAAAGGTAATTGGCTTTTTTCAAAATGATTTTTTAATTTTAGCTCTTTAAGGCATTCACTTTTATCAACACCATATTTTTTCGAGATGTGTTCTGCCTTTTTATTCAAAGATTCTTCCAACCGTTTCACGCCTTTAACTCTTTTCTGTTTGAAAACCATAAACGTTGCGCTTTCTGGTACAAGCTGAATTGAGCTTATTTGAACGTAGTCAGTTAAACGATTTAGCCAATTATTAATGTTCAGCTTTTCAAGTTCCTCTTCCGTTTCACTAAATAATCGCAACTTTGAACCCAGAGAGAATTTTTTATCGCCATATTCAGGAAAGGAAACTGCAACTTTAGAATTTTTAAGTATTTTTACAGAACTATCATTTAACTTACGCTCTGACTCATAGCCATTTTCAACAAGTGCTATATGCACTTGTTGAAATACTTTTTGCCAGATGAAGCCCAAGCCGACTTCAGAATTTTCAAATAAGATGAGTTCTTGGTAATAGTTCATGATTTGATTACTCCTCATCACCACCGCTTTCACCAAATACACCACCCCGAATTAACATAGCCACAACAAAATGCTTATCCGTTAAAGAAACATCTCCACCATTGAGCCATCTGAGAAGCAAAGTTTTAAAATCGTTTCGACTTGATCGGTATGCCACACCACGTTGCGTCACAGAACCGTATGCCTCTACTGCAATAGGGTCACTGGCATTAGCAGCAAACCAATTATCGATAGTTCTAAGTGCATTACCAATTTTTTCGCAGTGCATTGCAGCTTGGCCATTCAAGCCAAATAAGTGACGACTTTTCTCACCTTTAGGTGAATTTAAAACCATCTCCTGTGAAGGCCATACTCTCTGTCCTTCGCCGAGCTGAACAAATGCAGATACTTTTAACAAAACGCTCTCACTACCGGACAAACCCGTGCTAATTAAGTTAGCCAAAGAAATAACATCTCCATCATCAGAATTAGTTTGGTTTAGCTCGAAATCATATGAATCAAATTTTAATGGATCCTTTAATGTAGGATGTGACACAAACACTTTTATATTTAGCGCACCAACTCTGTTTCTCCACAAAAACCGACCGTTCGCTATGTTATAAGCGTAACGGTTTGACAACTCACTTAAATTTGATTGCACATATCCATTTACCTGCTCTCTAAAACAAGACTCAAAGTTAATATCATTGCAGACCGATGGTTTTTCTATGCCAGATACAACACGCAAACTAAAGCTTAGCTTTAATGTATCGTTATTGTGTGCGAGCGCTGCATCATCGCCCCAAGACAAGTTGGCCTCCCTAATTGCCTCTTGCAATTTTTCCTCATCATCCAAGACTTCCTTTTTAAAGTTGCTCTTTACAGCTCGATTGCGACGTTCAAAAAGTTCTATTGGTGACCACTTTTTATCATCACCAATATCAGACCAACTCCCTGAAAACATTAAAGCGTCAGAAGGTTCTAATTTTCGGTCAAAGGCAAGCACAGAAGGCAGATTTATATCAGTCATAAGGAAATCCTCAAAATAATTTAAGTGCATCATTAAAGTTTAGGGTTTGGAGTAATTCTTCATTGCTGTCTATCAATTTTGTTGGTTCATTTTCGTCGTTACTTTTCGATTGGTTTTGTTTGCATAAATACCACTGCCCATCATGTTCATAACGCCAAATCACTTGCTCAATTGAATCAAGCGAATGAATACTTTTCCATTCGCCCACCGAATGTATAGCTTCAACAAAACAAGTAGATGTCTTCTCATCTCGGGTGTTGGCCACTTTCCCCGCGTCATATAAATCACTAATGGCTTTATATCCAACCATTAACGGAACCAAATAACCTGACCTAGGTTTCGGTAAAAACTGCCAATCTGCTGGTGTATTGTCGTCAGGTTCAGTTTGGCCTTGCGCCAATCTTGGTATTGCCTTGCTTTTCAAAGCACAAAAATCTAGCCATGCATCAAGCTGGGTGGGAATTTCATTTTTTCCTGAATCATATTGTGCCAACAATCCTTGATAGTGCTCTTGAAGATAATTACTTCTATCAATTAAAACGAAACCGGGCATGATCAACCGCTTTATTTTTCTCAGCATAGTTAGTTGTTGCTGTTGGGTATTAGCGGATAGCAACTTAACATGCTTGATGTTTAGAATCGTTCCACCAGCCAAACGTAGTTTACAACAACAATCCAAAACATTATTTTCAAATTGCTTTATTAGCTCAGTATTTAATGATAGCGAATCGGATAACTCAATCACTAAACTAACCGTTAAATTCATCTTTCCTTCTTCAATAATTGGCGGCGATGATTTTTTATGTATATCAAGAACGGGAGGATTTTTACTTTGCAGAAATTCATAATCGGCATATTTTTTAGGCTGATAGACTTTGTTCTGATGAACATGAGAAATTACTGCACAACCCGAAAGCTCACACTCATAGTTACCATCAAATTGACTAGATAATTTCCTATTTAATGCATGAGTAAAACCAAGGAAGCCAGTTACAGCAGGAAACCCCCAAGTCAGTCCAGCAATAGAGTTCGCATTTTGTACATCTATATGACCTAACACCAAATACTGACTCATAGCTCAACCTCTCTGACTGCAACCCTTTCTTTTAAATCAATTAGAAAACAATCAGCCCATAAACTCGCTTGGATTGGTGTGAGCCCCAATTTTTTATTCTTTTCTAACTGTTGATTTAACCAACGACCGAACTTCCCACTGATTTTTTTTTGCCAATTGTGATCGGTTTTAAAAACACGTACTCCTTCATCTTCACGTTGTGATTCAAATAAAAGCTGCTCTTCAATTGGCAATTTACTACTAGCTGTCCATCCTTCACAATTCTCAGTCTCGTTAATGCTTTCTATGTAGTTAAATAAAGCACCATTGATTACTCTCAACTTGCTAAAGACAGCGGCATTCCGTTTTGGCTCATTAATGCTTAGTTCCTTATTTTTTAGCAGTAATAAATAAATAGCTAATTCACCAATTTCCTCTTTCAGTTCAAAAGCAAGTTCTTTAGAAAATATAGAAGACTTATCAACGTAAGAAGGCAACCGTGAATTCCACTGAGGTGGCAATGCAGACATTAATGGTATTCGTCCACCGCGCTTACCGTTGAGTGATGAGGCGTTCGAATGGTTTGAGCCTGTAACATGCAAATACGCCTTATTAGGATAGCGAATCACTATCGTAGGCGAGTACATTTTCTTACTTTGTTGATCAAATGCTATATGCAGCGGTTCTTCCCAACGCTTCTTATGTTCTAGGTGTAACTCTTGGATCAGCGAAGACGATGCCAGTGGCATCAACAAGTGATACTGGTTTTCACTAACAGGAAAATAGACTTGCTTTGATAGGAAATAGCTTTGTTTTTTACTACTATCAAACGCCTGTTTAAAGCTCTCACACCAACCATCAATTGTTGATTGGTTATCAGTAAATTTTATAAAGACTGAATCATCACCACTTTTTATCAAATCTAGCACGCTGACATTATTAACAGACAATTTTAAAACATCAGCTACAGGAAGTGATGCAGCGTTAGAAGAAGCTGTGTCTACAGCTAGAGTTTTCAACTGATTTGTCGTCAAATAACTATCATTTGTTTCCGTTGTCACATCTAAAATACTAGAGCTTTTACTGCTTGAATGCGTCAACTTACCAACATGTGTAGCAAAACTGATATCAACAGCTTTGGATGACCATTCATTTAACCAGTTGATTGGCTCGTGATCCTTAGTATTTGTAATTACAAATTTTTTATATTCGCTCTTTAAGTCTATTAGTTCCTGATTCACAACATTTTCGCCAACTAATGCGAGCAATCTTTCTAATTTCTCTTTTTGAAACTCTAATGATGTTTGATCCTTTGATTTTTTTAACTTTTCTATATCAGAAAGCTGATATTTTTCTGAGCTAATTTTCTTAATACAGGCAATAACGCGCTCAATTATCGCACCATTTGTAACTTTACCTTGCTTATTCTTCTTGGCTTTAGATTTCAAAAAGGATTCTTCTTTATCATCCCGTCTATTGTTCAAATATTCGACGATCTTATCTGACAATGCCTGTGATATTTCTTTATTGATCATTGCTATACTCATCCTTCTTTAAATTCTTGTATACACCCAGGGCATAATGGCTTTGCCATTGCTCACTGGAATTAGCATCTAAAACTCTGAGTGATAAGTGAGTAAATTTTTCCAAAACGCGATTCTCCTCTTCATTTAATTTTTTACTTAAAAGATTCACTTCATCTTTCAGGCTAAAGGCTCCCCAAATTGAATTGCCATGACCTATCTTAATATTTTCTGGCTGCATAGCTATGTCGGTAGTATTTTCATACTCAGGCGGTGATGTCCTTTTTATTTTCTTTTGCCAAATCTCTTTTCCTGAACGAGAAAAGACAATTCTATAATCATCGTTTGGGGTTGACTGCCTAAATGGCTGTAATCGCTGAATTTCACCACACCAAGTGACTTCATTTAACCACCACTGAGCAGCTGAATTTTTTTCCTTTCCACTACCCTCCAAGCGAAGCGTTTGCGAAAAATGCTCCAAGCCATTAAATGTTTTGAACTTTGGCTGACCGTCATTTGTTAAAGACAACTCAGAAGGCGCTTGTATTCTAGAAATTGCATTAATTTCATATAATTCACCATGATTCAATAGATTTTCCAAATCTGTGGAAGAATAATTCAACGGCATAGAAAAAAGATGATTAGTTTCAAATCCCGGTTTTTCAAAACAAGGGGATTTTCCTTTTAGACCTTTATAATTTTTAGACAAAATATAAATATTATTCTCTTTTGGTTCTTGTTGACGATGGCGCTGCACCCGCCCTGCCAATTGAATAATTGAACGCATAGAGCTAGGTTCTACAATTGCCCAATCATAGTCGTGGTCTCGTCCAACTTCGGCCACTGCCGTAGCCAAGACGACAAAAATATGATTTTTCTCTTCCGTTTTTTCGATCAACTCTTTTATCCCACTTTGGTCTAACCATTTTTTTTCGTCATGTCTAGTTAAGGCCTTATCTAACTGACTTTCGATTCTTGAACGTTGTAACAATGGAAATTGGCTATGATATATGCAGTAATGAATCACATAATTGCTTGGAGCATCCTGCCCCAATAAAAATTTTGCTATTGCAATAAGCGGATCAATATTTGCAAACCTAACCAACCCTATCGACACGTTTTTATCTGCAACCGATACAGCATGGTAATTGTGCAATTCAACTATTGATTGCCTAATCACATTAGCCATCAAAATACTGGGCTGAAATTCATTATTCTTTTGTATAGAAATGATTTTCGACTTGCGAAGTGATTTCGTATTATCCGTCAGATTTTTAATACGTCTTTCAACAAAAATATTATGTTCCGCTTGATAAAGAGCTACATCACCTATGATTTTTGTAACAGGCTTATTGAATTCATCAAACCACGCACAACAAATTTCAGACAATTCTCCATATTCACCATTCACTTGTGTGTAATGTTTTCTACCTGCTTGATAAGAAGAAAATAATGCTTTAGCCAATGCAGGCGAAATAGTTGCTGTTGATAACAATACACGACCGCCTAACATACCAGCCCAATTAACTAACCGGCATAAGGCTGGTAAATCTTCAAGACCAAAATCATCCGGCTCATCAAGCACCAAATCAGACGTTAACAGTCGTAACATAGGCGCAATTTGCCTGCCACCTCGCATTCCTTCAGTTGCAGGCATTAAATAATCAATTGTGCTCACCAATACCGGCGCCTGAATCAATTTTAATATTTTCGGATCATGTTCAAGCCAGGTGGCCAAGACGCCACTATACAAAGGCAAATCTTCTTTTAAGGCTACTTCGTCTTTCAATAAAGATTCAGCAGATTCGCTTCCAAGGTCATGCTGCACAGATATTTCTTGCTCGCGCGATTGCTGGTGCAAATCTTTGACTGCTTGTGAGCCAATTAACACCGCCAACTCATCTTTTCCCAGCTTTAGATCCTTTTCTAATGAATCACCTGTTTGCAAGGTAAGTGTTCTCAGTCCTAAAGCCACACTGAATCGACATTTTTCATCATCTGATAAACCATACATTATTCTTGCATTCGCTCTAGTTTTTCCTTTACCAGTAGATGCCATACTTATTCCAAAAAAACCGTATTTATTTGAGGCATCTCTAATTGATGTTGCTAATTCATAGGCTTTATCTTGCCACCCGAAATTATCTCTATATTCCTTTGGCACTTTACTAGACAAGGCTTTGTTTAATTTTAATGCGGGCAAATCATCCCGTAATTCAGGTAAAGCTTTCGCTATGCAGTAAGCATGATTCCCAACTGCGATATTGTGTTCATCAAGTTTTTGCTTACGATACTTTTTTCCATTTTCATCTCTATCGGTATTCGCATAGGCTTGGTAATTTCGATCCTGCCATTGGGGAGATGCATCTTTTTTTGATGAATAATAGTGATCTGACAACATTAGAGACAAACGAGAAATATGCGCAGTAAAATTTTGGGGCAACCAATCTTGAATAAAAATTCGATCTTCATTTAATATTTTCTTAGCGACAAGACTAACTTGTGTCTGCCAAAGCGCACTTTTAAAGGGTGTACCGTATGGAAACCGCCAATTATCTTCAATTACTTTTTCATGCCAATCCGAATTTAGACATTGAGGTGAATTCCAACACGCTTCAAATTTGTCTGTTAGCCAGTACTCTATGTTTTCAAACATTGGAGCATTGTCACCATCTGTTGGATATTGAGGTAATCTATGATGCGATACAATTAACCATCCGACCAATTTAGCAATTGGAGGCAATACCTTAAATGGATTTGCTGGAGATGACACCATGCCATCACTAAGTGATTTCAAATTCTCTAGAACCTTGAATTCGGTATTATTGTCAATATTTGCCAATTCATTAAGCCAGCTTCTGTCACAATTATCGCCTACAAAAGCCTGAAATATTCTTAACGAAACCCACTCATGTCGATAAGGTTCATGGGATTTTCCAATAAACTCAGGTAATAGTTTTTGTTGGAATAAAGCCATTGCCTTTCCTACATCGTGAAATAAACCAGCCATCTGAGATAACAGAGCAATTACGTATTTATTTAAATGAAAATCCTGCTTTTCATCCAAATCGTTCATCGTACTATTCACCGGTACCCTACCCACCTCATCAAATTGATTCCTGCTGCCCACTACCCATAACAACTCACTGCGTGAGCGGCTGCGGATCCAGTGGCAACTGACTGCGGTATTTTTACTGGCTGTTTGTTTCAGCATTTTTTTGACGGTGATTAAACCATCTTCTGTAATCACGGTTTGCCAGGTGTTATCGCCTATTCTGTCGGCGAAGGCATCCAACACCCGACGTGTTTTTTTCAATGCATTTTTTTGGCATTGGGAAACAAATGTGACCATCATAGTGGATCACCTTCTTCAGGCTCACCGCACAAAGCAATTGCTTTTACTTGATCGAACATAAAATCCAGCGCTTTATTATTGATAAATGACTGTAAACATTGCTGCCGGAATTCCTGTTCTGTCGCATTTTCTTTTGCGCAAATAAATGCCCAAGGCAAAACGATAGCATCTTTTATTAAATCGGCCACATCGAACACCAAAGCACCACGACGGGTTTTGCCATGCATGACAGCGAACCCGTGCGGAATTCCCAATACCCATAATGTGCAAGCGGCTAAACCGTAGGCTAAATAGTTTCCGTGATTCAAAAATGTATTGGCTTTATCAACTGATTCACGTTCACGAACAAAACCATCCTGTTTAGTGATTCGAGCTGCATATTTATATAGACTTTTGGTTAACTGTGCTTCGGTTAATAAAATATCGGCAGATTTATTGGCTTGATCAAGGCGATTTTTATAATTGGCCAGTGCCTGTTGTATATCCACGTCATCGGCATTGAACCCTTCCACTTTTAAATCGCGATCTTTTTGCCACACATGTTCAAGATACTGAATACGAAACAATTGAATTTGTTTTGCAGCCTCAAAACGTTTTGCGTCATCAAACCAGAATGAAAGCCACCCTTGCAAATATTGTGTGGGGCGATATTCGCTCTGTGGCGTAAACCATTCGATTTCATTTCCCATGTAGAGTGGCGTGCCACCGCCACCACAAAAGCCTAACAACACGCCTGCTTGCGATAGCATTCTGACAGCTGCTTGTGTAATTGACGTACCCGTGCCCAACATAAGCACCGTTGTATTGGCGATGGGAATGTTCCAATACTGATTTTCATGCTTGGCCTCTTGCAAATACAAAACCCGTCCATCTTTTTGCATCACACGGCAGTGCTCCAAATAATAAAGATTGGCACGTTTTGAATGCAAAATTGCTTTTAAATCAGATGGTGACAAATCTTCCATAGCATTACCTTTTGTTATTTTGGGCAGCCACGGCGGGCCGCCCCTACGCATGAATACGAATCAATTTGATGCTGCATTTTTATTGTTATGCTATTGATCAAGCAACGCTGTTCATAAAAACAGGTAAAGTGAGTTTACATATGCCTTCATCCTCTCGGCGACAGCTCCTGCGTTGCCCTACCTCCTGCATCATGCAGTCGTCCCAGAGGGAGAGGGAATTACACGGTATTACAACAATTATTCAAATAACCATTTTTTTATTTCGGATAAATTTACGCAGACTAATTGTTGTGCTTCGGGAGTACCGTCTAATACTTTGGTACTGACTTGCATTTCGCGTAATAAATATTGAACAAGACAACCGCGTGTGGTGATGTTGAGTTGGCCATTTTGCATTTGGTAATCGTTTTGCAAAACGGATTGTTTTTCTGGTGAAAGTCTCTGATCAGGCTGTAGCTGTATAGTAACTTGTGTGTTCCATGCGTGATCTTTTTCTATAGTATGCTCTGTTTTGTCTTTATATAAATCAGGTATGCCACGAAATCTGCTTAATACAAAATCACGGAACTCCTGACTTTTTTCACACCAAGAGCGCAAGTGCCAACGATTGCCTGCATTAATAAAACTGTGCGGTGCTATTATGCGCCCTTCATGATTGGGCGCATTCAATGAAACGTAATCTACGTCTGCACGTTTTTGTTGACGAATAGCGGCTACCAGGTTTCGAATAACCTCTGGTGATATTTTACGGGGCGGAATGGATAAAATTTCAGAATGTTGCCCAATACTGGGCGCGATTAATTGTTTAGTGTGAAACCAGAAAAGATAATCGTCTGCGCTGTCGGAAATATAAAGTGGTTTAAATTGTTGAGTCGGAAGATAAGTTTTTTGTGAAGCATCGTAACGTAAATTATCAGGCGCCAATTTTTTGTATTGATTAATGTCGCTACTGCTCTGTTGGCGACTTTGCGAAAATTGTTGTTCGATTTTTGGCGCGTTGATTCCACCCTCCCACCATGCCATTAATTCAATGAAATAATAACGCTGCTGCGGGGTGTTTTTTTCCATCACAAAACCTCACACAAATACTTCAATGAAAGATAATCATCCAAGCCATAACGGGAACCCTCCCTGCCCCAACCTGATTGTTTTACTCCGCCGAAAGGTGCCATTTCGTTGGAGATTAAACCGGTGTTGATGCCGATCATGCCTGCTTGTATTTGTTGAGTGAGCCGGTGAATGCGCGATGCGTTTTGGGTATAGAGGTAGGCGGCTAATCCGTATTCGCTTTCGTTGATCTGTTGAATCAATTCGTTTTCATTTGTGAAACGGCAGATTGAGACTACCGGTCCAAAAACTTCTTCACGCAAAATATTGGCATCAAATTCCAGATGCGTCAGCAATGTGGGGGGCACAAAAAATCCTGTCAATAAATCGGTATTCAAGGGTAACTGATGATAAATCTCTGCGCCTGATGCTACCGCTCTATCAATTAGCCTCAACACTTTTTGGCGTGCTTTTTCAGAAATTAACGGGCCTATTGTAACGCCCTCTTCCAATCCATTGCCTACAACCAGTTGTGACATTTTTCTGGACAGTTTTTTTACAAATTCATCATAAATATTATGCTGGATATAAAAACGATTGGCGCAGATACAAGTTTGCCCGGAATTGCGGAATTTCGACTGCATAGCGCCTTCAACTGCTTTTTCAATATCGGCGTCATCAAACACAATAAAGGGTGCATTACCACCTAATTCCATTGATAAACGTTTAACACTTTCTGCTGATTGTGCAATTAATTGTTTGCCGACTGCAGTTGATCCGGTAAAAGAAATTTTGCGCACGCGCAAATCCGAAGTAAAAATTTTGCCGATTAATTCTGCTTGTGTACCCGGCACACAATTGATTACGCCTTTCGGAAATCCCGCAACTTGTGCCAACTCACATAAAGCCAATGCAGTCAAAGGTGTTTCTGCCGCTGGTTTGGCGACCAGAGTACAACCTGCTGCCAATCCCGGAGCCATTTTTCTGGCTAGCATCGCCAGTGGAAAATTCCAGGGAGTAATCAGTGCAACTACGCCAACGGGTTGCTTGATAACACGTAATGAATGTTGATTGCCAGAAGGAATAATATCGCCATAAATTCGTTTGGCTTCTTCTGCAAACCATTCAATATAACTTGCAGCGTAAGCAACTTCTGCACGAGCTTCTGCCAAGGGCTTTCCTGATTCCTGTGTAATCAGTTTTGCAAGTTCTTCCTGATTTTCAATAACCAGATCAAACCACTTGCGTAACAAACGGCTGCGATCTTTGAATGAAGATGCTTGCCAATCCATAAACGCTGTTGCTGCAGCGGTTATCGCGTTGAACACATCGGTTTCCGATGCATCGGCAATATGTGAAAGAATTTCTTGTGTCGCGGGGCAAGTCACAGGAAAGGTGGCGAGTGAATCAGCATCGCACCATTTCCCGTCAATAAACAGTTGGTGTTGATTGAAAAACGGCATGAAAAATTATTTAAATCCCGGTGGTAACATTCCACCACCGGGCATCATGCCACCAAGACCGCGCATCATTTTCGACATGCCACCGCCTTTCATTTTGCCCATCATTTTTGCCATTTGTTTGTGTTGTTTTAACAAACGATTCAGATCCTGAATACTGGTTCCGGAACCTTCTGTGATGCGACGTTTACGTGAGCCACTCAAATCATCAGGATTTTTGCGCTCCCAGGGGGTCATCGAATTAATGATGGCTTCCATTTGTGAAAACTGTTTATTGGCATTCGCCATTTGTGCCATTTGCGATACGTTACCCAAGCCAGGTAATTTATCCAGCATAGAAGTTAATCCGCCCATATTTTTCATTTGTTGTAATTGCTCACGCAAATCATTCAAATCAAATTTTTGTCCTTTGGTGACTTTCTGAATTAATTTTTCTGCTTTTTCTTTATCGACTGTGCGTTCAACTTGCTCAATCAGAGAAAGCACGTCACCCATTCCCAAAATGCGTGACGCGAGACGATCTGGATGGAAAGGTTCGAGTGCATCGACTTTTTCTCCCATCCCCAAAAATTTAATCGGTTTACCTGTCACTTGACGCACAGACAAGGCCGCACCACCACGGGCGTCACCATCTGCTTTGGTCAGAATCACACCAGTGAGTGGTAATGCATCATTAAATGATTTGGCAGTGTTGACCGCGTCCTGGCCAATCATGGCATCAATCACAAACAAGGTTTCAACCGGATTCAATGCAGCATGAAGTTGTTTGATTTCAACCATCAACTCTTCATCAACATGCAAACGACCAGCAGTATCAACAATCAACACATCAAAAAATTGTCGTTTGGCGTGATCCAGTGCAGCACGGGCTATGTCCAATGGTTTTTGATCACCGGATGATGGAAAACAATCCACACTGATTTCACCGGAAAGTGTTTGCAGCTGCTGTATAGCAGCAGGGCGATAAACGTCAGCACTGACTACCAACACTTTTTTCTTTTCGCGTTCTTTCAGAAAACGAGCCAATTTTGCAACCGAAGTCGTTTTACCCGCGCCCTGTAAACCCGCCATCAAAATAATGGCCGGAGGTTGCTGGGCAAGATTCAAACTTTGATTGGCCTCGCCCATGGTTGCGACTAACTCAGCCTGGACAATTTTGAGAAACTGCTGACCAGGGTTGAGTGCCTTGCTGATTTGTTGTCCCAATGCGCGGCTGCGTACCTGATCAATAAAAGCCTTGACGACAGGCAACGCCACATCAGCTTCCAATAATGCTTTACGAACATCGCGTAAGGCATCTTTGATATTGTCCTCACTCAAGCGGGCTTTGCCGGTAATACTGCGAAGGGTTTGGGAAAGGCGGTCAGTAAGATTATCGAACATGGAGCATCTCGTCTTATGTAAAAATTGGCCGAATTATACCCCCTCACCCAAGTAGTTGCGACCTTGTAATGAGGGTTTTGCCAAATCTTAAATTTTTCTGAATTTTTTGTCCTGAACAGTAAATCGCCATTTTCAAGCTGCTATTATTTGCGCCATTCCCTTTTTAAAAATGAGATGCTGCCATGAATGTTGAACGGCTGGAACAACGACTTGAAGATCCTGCGTTCTACAAGAAACATATCCCGAATCTGTTCTTTATTTTCAGTTTTTGGAAAAAGACCTATAAGGAATATAAGGCCGCTACAGATAAAAAAATAATCCCCAATTACCTTTTACGTCGATCAGAACAAGAAGACTTTTTTTACAACACCTACGCCATTTCCACTGCAGGAACAATTGATGAATCCCTGCTACGAAAACTTGAGTCCTTCGCCAAAAACCTTGGCATGGGCGAAATTCGCTACATGGCACATGGCACCAATGGTTTTTTCCCGTTATTGGATGAAAACAAAGTCTCTTCTTACTGCCCGGGATTAATACCGGCCAATGAAACCGGGCATCTGTACCTGTTTACCCTGAGCGATACCAAACCCACCACCATAGAATGCCCTTACTCGGTTCTGATTAAAAATGGAAACGAATTAAAAAAATGGCCTATCCTCAAAACGGCTCTATTCTAACCTCGGATTCTGTAACTGCCTGTCACTCATTCCCACCTGTTGGCCAGCATCCCCTCGTTTGTATTTTCACACCCCGCTGTGACACAATCGCTGCAAGATTACCAGGTTCATTTTTACCATGACGATACTGATTGCCAATCTTGCTGCGTTCCTGATCTATATATCAGCTTCATTTTTTATCTGGAGCAAAATCAAGCAGCAAGCATCACCTTCAAAAAAACAGATTGTTTACATTTGCCTGTTGGCACTGATGCTACACGGACTCGCCATTTTCACGGCCTGTTTTACTCCTTCAGGATTCCAGCTGAGCTTATTTAATGCATCTTCTTTAATTTTTTGGGTTGTTAATGCGATTGTGTTAATCAGCAGCATTAAAAAACCATTACAAAATTTATTTATTCTTCTTTTTCCCCTGACTTGCTTATCTTTGATACTGGCGATAATTGGCGACTATCTGGGTGAACAACTAATACTGGACTTTCATATTGCAGTTCATGTAATTCTTTCGATCCTCGCTTACAGCCTGTTGACCATAGCCAGCCTGCAGGCCATTTTTTTAGCCTACCAAAATAAATTATTAAAAAACAAACAGCATTTCGCCCAAACAAAATTATTACCACCATTACAAACCATGGAAGCACTGTTATTCGAGTTTGTCTGGATAGGTGAAATTTTATTAACTCTGGCAATTGCTTCCGGCTTCTGGTTTTTGGAAGATATGTTTGCACAACATTTAATTCACAAAACCGTTTTCGCAATCGCGGCCTGGCTTATTTACGCAGGATTACTCGGCGGCCGCCACTTCCGTGGCTGGCGAGGTAACAAAGCAATACGCTGGACACTGGCAGGTTTCGTCAGTCTGATGCTGGCTTATTTTGGCAGCAAAGTAGTTTTGGAAATTATTTTAAACCGGGTGTGATGATGACCAATTTTCGGGAAATTGCAGGCTTCATCACCCTTTCCAGCGGAGTTATCAGTCTTCCATTTTGTTGGTGGTTCAATATTAAATGGTTCGTTGTGAGTGTTATTTTATTTATAGTTGGCAGCATCTTATTTCTTACTGAAAGAAATGCCAGAAAACTTGAAAACAATCCAGAATCCATTCCAGATAACCTGCCGAAGAATCCAAATGTTCACCCTACGTCTGGTGACATGGGCGGATTTAATTCATCATCGGATGATTAAAAATACATGATTGACTGTTTATTTACGAAACTTCTGCAGGAAAAATCCCAATAAAAATGCAGGCACCAGGATTATTATCAACAACAACAGAAACATTAAAAAATATTTTCCGACTTCTTGCCAAGTCAATCCCCAACCGTAAACCGCCAGCATCAAAAAACAAAAACAGGCGAGCATATTGACGCCGAAGCCGCGATTACCAAAGAAAGATTTTAGCCAAGGTTTCATGATTCCCGACGCCATTTGGTTGTGCCGTCTTTTGAATCTTCAATCAAAACACCCGCCGCAACCAGCTCTTTACGAATTTCATCTGCACGCGCATAGTTTTTGTCTTTTTTCGCCTGTATGCGCTCAGCGATTAATTGTTCTACTGCTTCTGCAGAAATTTGGTTTGACGATCCTGACTGTAAAAACTCTGTAGGGTTGTACTGCAAAATGCCCAGGATGCCCGCCATAGCTTTCAATTCACCTGCCAGTTTTTCTGCAAGATTAACGTCAGATTTTGCAGCCGTATTTAAATCGCGAACCAAATCATACATAACCGCCAGAGCCACACGGGTGTTAAAGTCATCATTCATGGCTTCGACGAAATTTTTGTAATATTCACTGTCCTGCATTTTTGCCAAATCAGTGGGTTCAACATGAAAAAAATCTCGCAAGGCTGTATAAAAGCGTTCAATGCCCGCACGCGCTTCAATTAAATTATCTTCTGAATAATTAATAGGGCTTCGATAGTGGCTACTGATCAAAAAGAAACGCACTGTTTCAGGATGATATTTTTTCAACACATCACGAATGGTAAAAAAATTATTCAATGACTTGGACATTTTCACACCATCAACGCGTAAAGGTGCTGCGTGCATCCAATAATTGACATAACCATGTCCATTGGCTGCTTCACTTTGTGCAATTTCATTTTCATGATGAGGGAATTGTAGATCTGCTCCGCCACCATGAATATCAACTTGATCACCACAGCATTTTTTTGCCATAGCTGAACATTCAATATGCCAACCCGGGCGACCATGCCCCCATGGTGATAGCCAGGAAGGTTCGCCAGGTTTTGCTGCTTTCCACAACACAAAATCACGAGCGTCTTCTTTTATTTCATCAACTTCGATGCGAGCGCCGGCCATCAACTCATCAATATTTTTGTTGGACAGTTTTCCGTATTCTTTAAAACTGTTTACGCGGTAATATACATCTCCATTACTGGCTGCATAAGCGTTGCCTTTTTGGATAAGTGTTTCTACGATTTCAACTATTGGGCCAATAAATTCAGTAGCACGCGGTTCAATAGTGGGCGGCAATATTCCGAGGCTTTTTTCATCCTCGTGCATAACATCAATAAAATATTGCGTGAGCTGATCGTATTGCTTTCCTGATTCATTGGCACGACGAATAATTTTGTCGTCTATGTCCGTAATATTGTGCACATAATTCAAATCCCAACCCTGGCTACGCAAAAATCTGGCAACCACATCAAACGCAATTGATGTGCGCGCATGACCAATATGGCAATAGTCATAAACAGTAATGCCGCAGACATACATGGAAATCTTTCCGGGATGTATGGGTTTAAAAGTTTCTTTTTGTCGGGTTAGTGTGTTGTAGATTTGCAGCATGATTTATCCGGTTAATTTATTTTCTCTCTGGTTTCTCTCTGCAAGAGAGAAACATAGTCCCTCCCTTTGAGAAGGGGAGGTTAGGAGAGATTTAAAGATCTTGATCAATAATTCAAAAACACATTACAACCAAACATTTTAAATCCCCCCTAGCCCCCCTTTTTCAAAGGGGGGAATATATCGTTCTATTCTTGCTCTTCCGCTTTCGCAAAACTGTCTTTCAAACTAATGGTGCGATTGAATACCAATTTTTCTTGCGTAGAATATTTGCTATCCAAACAAAAATAACCTTGCCGTTCAAATTGAAACCCTTGCCCAACTTTTGCTGTTATCAGACTGGGTTCTGCTTTGCAGTTTTCGAGAATCTGTAAGTTATTGGGATTGATTGCATCCAAAAAGTTTTTGCCGCCTGCATCAGGAGCCTCATCGTTAAACAGGCGATCATACAAACGAACTTCGCAATTAATATTGTGATTTGCCGACACCCAATGAATAACACCTTTGGGTTTTACACCGTCTTCCGGATCTTTACCCAAAGTACCCTCAATGATTTTTGCCAGAACTTCAGTGATATTCCCGTTCGCATCTTTTACAACAGATTCGGCTTCAATCACATAAGCACCACGTAAACGTACGCGTTTACCCAGCACCAAGCGTTTGTACTTTTTGTTTGCTTCTTCACGAAAATCTTCTTGTTCGATAAACAAACTATTGGAAAAAGTAATTTCACGATCACCCAGATCTTCACGATTGGGATGATTGTGCAATTTCAAAACTTCTGTTTTATTTACAGGATAATTGGTCAGCGTCAACTTCAAAGGTTGCAATACACACATAGCGCGCGGCGCATTTTTATCCAGATCATCACGCACACAAAATTCGAGCATACCCACATCGACAACACTGTCAGAACGTGTAACACCTATACGTTCACAAAAGTTACGCAAGGCAGCTGGTGTAAATCCACGACGACGCATACCTGAAATAGTGGGCATACGCGGATCATTCCATCCATCCACATGATTTTCATCAACCAATTGTTTTAATTTGCGCTTGCTGGTGACGGCATAATTAATATTCAAACGCGCAAATTCATATTGGCGTGGCACTGCTGGCACGGGAAGATTTTCAATAAACCAGTTGTAAAGTGGTTTGTGATCTTCAAATTCCAATGTACAAATTGAATGGGTAATTCCTTCAATTGCATCGCTCTGCCCGTGTGCAAAATCGTATGAAGGATAAATGCACCATTTATCACCGGTTTGGTGATGATGAGCTTTTTTAATGCGATACAAAATTGGATCACGCATATTGATATTAGGTGATGCCATGTCAATTTTTGCGCGCAGGGAACAAGCACCTTCTGTAAATTCACCTGTACGCATTTTTTCAAACAAGGCCAGATTTTCTTCGACACTACGATCGCGATAAGGGCTGTTCTTTCCTGGCTCATTAAAATTGCCACGGTAACTGTGCATTTCATCTGCTGACAAATTACAGACAAACGCTTTACCATTTTTAATTAAATGAATTGCCCAATCAAAAAGCTGGTCGAAATAATCCGAAGTGTATTTAACTTTTCCATCCCAATTAAAACCCAGCCACTTCACATCTTCCATAATAGAATTAACGAATTCTTCATTTTCTTTTTCAGGATTGGTGTCATCAAAACGCAGGTTACAAACACCGCCAAATTCTTCTGCTACTCCAAAATTCAGGCAAATGGATTTGGCATGACCAATATGCAAGTAGCCGTTTGGCTCGGGAGGAAAGCGGGTGACAATCTTCTTATGTAACCCCGATGCGAGATCTTGCGAAATAATATTTTGAATAAAGTGCATGGGTTTGGCAGAAGGTTTATCTGTTGAATCTGTTGCAGACATAAATCACTCAATAGTCAGGACTTAAAAAATTGTTCGCATTGTAACGATGATGAGAGTTTTTGGGAAATCGGAACTTCTTTACAAGGCTGGTTCCCCACTTTGGAAAAGGGAGGGGCTTAAGGCGCAGACCGATAATCACTGCGACGCTTTAACTGAAACCGTCGAACAGCCGCATTATGTTCCTGAAGTGTTTCCGAAAATTCGCTGGTGCCATCGCCTTTGGCAACGAAGTAAAGTGCAGTACCAGTGGCAGGATGCAAAGCAGCCTCTATCGATGCCAGACTGGGTATGGCAATAGGTGTTGGCGGCAACCCTGAAATAACATAGGTGTTATAGGCTGTAGGTGTTTGCAAATCACGACGGCGGATTTTTCCTTTATAGCTATCACCCATTCCATAGATGACGGCTGGATCAGTTTGCAATCGAATGCCCTGCTGTAACCGCCTGACAAACACACCCGCAATTTGATCCCGCTCGCTGGCATGACCTGTTTCTTTTTCAACAATGGACGCCATTATCAAGGCTTCATAAGCTGTTTTGTAAGGCAAATTTTCTGCACGGGTTTTCCATTTTTCATCCAGAATCTGACGCATTTTATTGTGAGCTTGCTGTAGTAGATCAAGATCCGAAGTATTGCGACTAAAGGTATAAGTATCCGGAAAAATCCAGCCTTCCAATTGCTTGTTTTCTATTCCCAATTTTTGGGCGATTTCACTGACTGAAAGATATTGGGAATCATGTTTGATTTTATCTTTCGCCGCTAAAGTGGCCAAAACTTGTTTTACCGTCCAGCCTTCCACAAAAGTAATTTGGTACAACACCACATCACCTTTATTTAATTTGTCCAATAATCCAACAGGTGTGATACCAGATGGTAAAAAATATTCGCCCTGATGAACTTTGGTTTGCTGTGTAAATTGTGCGTACCATCGCAAAGGTTTTGGATGTTGTATGGCCTGCTGCCCGGCAAGTTGATTCAAAACATGCCCCAATGTCTGACCTTTTTCAAGTGTGATATAAATTCCACTCTGAGGAATGGTCAATGGTTTTTGCATCCAGTCTTGCCAATAAAACCAACCGGCAACTACAAACGCCACCGATATCAATATCAGTGCGAAGAATAGTTTTATTATGGTTTTAATCAATTTACGCAATAACATCGCGAAGCAAACCTGCTTGTAAATTACGAGTAACATCGCCAATTGAAAAATCGTGCATTCGATCGGTTTGAATGTTCACTACCGGCCAAATACCAATCAAACTATTGCAAATAAAAATTTCATCTGCCGTAAACAGGTCATCCATTTCCAATAGAGCTTCCTGACTTATCAAAGACATCGCTGGCGACAGAGTTTTCATAATATATTCACGCATTACACCGGCAACACCTGCCTGCGACAAATTTGGTGTTAGTAATTTTCCGTTTTTAACCAAAAAAATATTGCTCATGGTTCCTTCAATCAATTGCGCTTTGGTATTGAATAAAAATCCTTCCGCATATTCGTCTTTCCATTCAGCGCGTGCCAATACATTTTCCAGTCGATTAAGATGTTTTAAACCGGCAAGAGGCGAAAACTCCACTAAACGAAGATCACAAATTCGCACACTGATTCCATCAAGCCACTGTTGCTTTAAAAAAGCATTTCCCGGTGATAATAATAAACAGTAGGTAGGCGCCAAATTCTCTGTATACGCATAACCACGTGTTGCTATACCCCGTGTAATTTGTATTTTTAAAATCGCATACTCAAGAGAATCATTTTGATTTAATAAAGCATCAACAAATTGTATTAATTTTTCTTGCTCTAATGGAATAGACAATTTTTCTGCCGTTTTCAATAAACGTTGCAGATGCAAATCCCACAAATGAATTTTATTATGATGAATGTAACAGGTCTCAAAAAAACCATCTCCATAGGAAAAACCTCTGTCCAATACAGAGATTTGTCCATTCATTTCACCGTTGATGCTGATAATTGGATATTGAGTCATAGCGGAAGTCTAACGAAAAACGCCGAGCAATGCTCGGCGTTTTTCGTGTGGTATTTCAATGAAATCGCTTAAATTTTTCTGAAAACCAATGAGCCATTAGTGCCACCAAACCCGAAGGAGTTGGATAACACGGCTTCTATTTTCCTGGTTTGTGTAGTGTGGGGAACCAGATTGATATCACAGCCTTCAGCAGGATTGTCCAGATTAATCGTTGGCGGCGCTACCTGATCCCGAATCGCCAGCACGCTGAAAATTGCTTCCACTGCACCGGCAGCACCCAATAAATGACCAATCATGGATTTGGTTGAACTGACTGCAACCTGCTCAACTGAAGTGCCCATCACAGATTTCACCGCACGACACTCCGCCAGATCTCCCGCTTGCGTGGAAGTACCGTGAGCATTGATGTAATTGATCAAATCCAGAGGTATTGCCGCATCCTGAATAGCATTACGCATGGAGGCAGCAGCACCCGCTCCGGTTTCCGGTGGCGACGTCATGTGGTAAGCATCACCTGACATACCAAAACCAATTAGTTCTGCGTATATACGCGCACCGCGTTTTTTGGCATGTTCATATTCTTCAAGAACCAGAACACCAGCGCCATCGCCCAGAACAAATCCATCGCGATCCTTATCCCATGGACGTGATGCGGCTTGCGGATTGTCATTACGTGTTGATAACGCACGTGCAGCAGCAAAACCGCCCAAACCAAGAGGTGTTGTTGCCATTTCAGCACCACCGGCAACCATCACGTCCGCATCGCCGTATTGAATCATGCGCGATGCAAAACCAATAGCGTGCGTTCCGGTGGTACAGGCTGTCGTCACTGCCACATTGGGGCCTTGCAAGCCAAACATAATCGACAGATTTCCCGAGATCATATTAATGATCGCACTGGGTACAAAGAAAGGTGATATGCGGCGCGGCCCTTTGTGCTCAAGCGTATGCCCACCTTCCTCAATCGTTCCTATTCCACCAATACCGGAACCAATTGAAACACCAATACGGCTGCGATTGGCATCGGTTATTTCCAAACCGGAATCACGAATCGCTTGAATACCGGCAACCATACCGTACTGAATAAAGGGATCCATTTTTTTTGCTTCCTTGGCAGGAAAATAATCATCCACAACCAGATTTTTTACCGAGGCACTGAATTGTGTTGTAAATGCCGATGCATCAAAGTGGTTAATGGTCTGAATACCACTTTTTCCATTGACAATACCTTGCCATGTATCAGCAACTGTATTGCCCAAGGCAGTAATCATTCCCATACCCGTAACTACAACTCGTCTACGTGACACGGCAAACCCCTCATCAAAAATAAAAATTAACCAAAAGAAAAAGCCGTACTATTGCTAATACGGCTTTTCCTTTTCTAATACAGCGTTTCTGAATTTAACAACAACTTGAGAATCAATTACGCCAGATTGGCGTTAATGTAATCAATTGCTAATTGTACCGTGGTAATTTTTTCTGCTTCCTCATCAGGAATTTCAGTCTCGAATTCTTCTTCGAGAGCCATTACCAACTCGACGGTATCCAATGAATCAGCGCCCAGATCTTCGACGAAAGAAGCTTCGTTTTTCACTTCTTCTTCTTTCACACCCAGTTGCTCAGCAACGATCTTTTTTACGCGTTCTTCAATGCTACTCATGATGTTATTTAACCCCTAGGTGGATGGAAGTTCGAAGTGAGAGAAAACGATTAAATCAGGATTCATTTCCACTTCGGTCAAAATCGGACGGCATTTTACATAGAATTTTCCATTCTGGTAATGCTATCGCTAAAAAAACTTTGAAATCTAAAAAATTAACCAACAAATTCAATGGATTAGATATCAAGACATATACATGCCGCCATTCACATGAATGGTTTCTCCACTGATATATCCCGCCACATCGCTCGCTAAAAATGCAACTACACCGGCAATTTCAGTAGGCGACCCCAATCGTCCCAATGGAATTTTTGAGAGCAATTGTTGTTTTTGTTCCTCAGGTAATACCTTGGTCATATCGGTATCAATAAATCCGGGAGCTACTGTATTGACTGTAATATTTCGTGATCCCACCTCGGCAGCTAATGAGCGCGCAAAACCGCTCACTCCAGCCTTGGTTGCAGCATAGTTTGCCTGACCTGGATTCCCCATAGAGCCAACAACTGAACTGATATTGATAATACGCCCCCAGCGCGCCTTCATCATGCCACGCAGCACCCCCTTACTGAGGCGGTACACAGCACTGAGATTGGTATTGATAACATCAAACCATTCATCATCACTCATTCTCATCAACAAATTATCTTTGGTGATTCCTGCGTTATTAACCAGAATTGTCGGGGCGCCGAATTCTTCCTGTACTGACTTTAATAAAGCCTCAACAGATTCTGCACTGGTCACATTCAATACTTTTCCCGCACCACGAATACCTTGCTCAGCAAGGCGAGCCGTAATTGCCGCGGCACCGGCTTCGCTGGTTGCAGTGCCAATAACCACTGCACCTGCCTTACCAAGCTGCTCCGCAATTGCAGCACCAATCCCACGGCTGGCTCCTGTTACCAATGCAACCTTGTCATTTAAGCTCATAACGTTTCTCTCTCGACTGAAAATAACAAAAGAATAAAAAAATTTTACAAAATTATTCTGCCAAAACAGCCAGCAACTCTTCCGGTTTTTCAATTGAAACCGTAATTAATTCAGCGTGAATACGCTTATTTAAACCTGACAATACTTTTCCTGGTCCGCATTCAATAGTTTTGTTAACACCAGCAGCAACCAAACTATTGACGCACTCAACCCAACGCACCGGGCTGTAAATTTGTTCAATCATCAATAGTTTAATTTTTTCTGCGGATTGCTCTGATTCTGCTGTGACATTATGAATGACAGGGACTTCAGGTGATGCAAAAACCGTAGCATTAATTTGTTCTGCCAAACGATCTGCTGCAGGTTGCATCAAACTGGTGTGAAAAGGTGCGCTGACAGGTAATGGCAGCGCACGTTTTGCGCCAGCCTCTTTACAGAATGCACTCGCACGTTCTACTGCTGCAGCCGAACCTGCAATCACCACTTGTCCGGGTGAATTAAAATTTACTGCAGAAACCACTTCGCCTTGTTCCGCTTTTTTACAGGCTTCCAAAATCGCAACGTCATCCAACCCAATAATCGCCGCCATGGCACCCTGACCGGCTGGTACAGCTTCTTGCATAAATTTTCCACGTTGCTGCACTAATTTCACAGCATCTTTAAACGCTACCACGCCAGCACAAACCAAAGCCGACCATTCACCCAAACTATGCCCCGCCATAAATGCAGGCGTTGCACCATTTTTTTCTTTCCACACACGCCACACTGCAACACTGGCTGTTAATAGCAATGGTTGTGTACGCTCGGTTAAATTTATATCTTCCTGTGCCCCAGCTTGCACCAAATTCCACAAATCATATCCCAACACTTCTGACGCTTCTGCAAATGTTTTTTGGACAACTGGATATTCGGCAGCCAACTCTGCCAACATGCCAATTTTTTGCGATCCTTGCCCCGGAAATACAAAAGCAATTTTTTGGTTCATAGTGTTGTTCACCTGGATTTCAATTTAAGGTTAATTTAAAGAGGAATTAATTTTTCGGGGAATATTTTGCAAAACCTGTTCATATGCAACCCGGATGGCTTGTGCAAAAGCTTTTTTATCAGCATTTCCATGGCTTTTTATCACTGTTTTTTTCAGCCCAAGCAAACTGGCACCATTATACAAAGCAGGATCAAGCGTCTCTCGCAAAGATTTTATGACAGGCCAAATTAATAACGCACAAACACGCGCAAACAAGCTATCGTGAAAAGCTGATTGAATTTTATCGTTGATAAAACGTGCCGTTCCCTCACTGGCTTTTAAAGCAATATTACCGTGAAAACCATCGCAGGCAATTACATCACAATTTCCAGAAAAAATTGCATTGGCTTCAACAAAGCCAATGTAATCAAAACGTTTTTCCTGAGAAAAAATATTCTGTGCTTGCTGCAACACATCTGTACCTTTGGTATCTTCAGTGCCTATGTTCAGCAACGCCACTCTTGGCAATTGATCCTGTTCGATAGCAGGATCATGTTCGTTTTGCTGCGTAACCAAAGTAGAGGCCATTAGCGCAAATTGATGTAATTGTTCCGGGGTACAATTAATATTGGCGCCTAAATCCAGCATAAAAGTTTGCCCTTTTTTAACAGGCATGGATTTACAAATTGCAGGTCGATCTATTCCTTCCAATGTACCAATTAAATGTTTGGCCATTACCAATAAAGCTCCTGTATTTCCTGCACTTACAGCAGCATCAACTTCACCTTTAGCCAAAAATGACAACGCCTGATACATAGATGAGGATTTTTTATGTCGAATAACGTGCAACGGATTATCGTCCATTGTCACTTTTTCGGTGCAATGCACTATGTTTATCTGATGATAAGGGTCGCGAGAGCTTTTATAAAATTTTCGAAGTTGATATTCATCGCCAAACAGCCAGATATCGCACTGTCTTTCATCGGCAACAAATTTTTCTGCAGCTAAAATAGCAACGCGGGGACCTAAGTCCCCGCTCATAGCATCAACTGCTATTCGAATTTTGCTCGACAAGGTAGAGTCGCTGAGTAAGATTACTCGTTGCTACCTGTGTCGATCACTTTCTTGCCGCGATAGAAACCATCAGCAGTTACATGATGACGACGATGTTTTTCACCGCTGGTTGCATCAACTGACAAAGTTGGGCCAGTTAATGCGTCATGCGAACGACGCATGTCGCGCTTGGAACGTGATTTTTTGTTTTGTTGAACAGCCATGGTTTGCTCCTATTGACAAATTATTGGAAGCCGAGGCGCCTCAGGATTTCGGCGAGCTCTTAAGTTGCTCCAACACGTTAAACGGGTTTTTCTTGACTGGTGCATCAACAGGTTTCCCTGCACTGAAGAGTTTGGTATCTACACACTGCTCTTCATGATAGGCAACAGCCGGTAAACTCAACAGCATTTCTTCTTCGATCATCTCGTAAAGATCTGCTGCACCTTCGCCATGTATCCAGGGTTCCAGATAAGATGGTAAGGAATCTGCTTCATCTTCATCCCAGACAACTGCCAAAGAAACCTGCGCTTCAATTGGCAATTTAACAGGATCAAGACAACGCTGGCAGACCAGTGTCAAATCGCCACAGGCCCGTCCGGTAACTACTTTTTTCTTTTCCTCATTGATCGCAAACGCCAGTTCAACTTGCAATTTTGCTGCTGAATCCAGTGTTGCCTCGAGTAAACGAGGCATTCCAGAGACAGGTATAAACCCATCAACCTTGATGCCCTGCTGGGCAAACCGGCGCGGATCTACTTGCCTTGGCAATGCTTTGTCTGAGGGGGTCGTAAACATAAGCGCGGCATAATAGGGATCTAACCTGCTGATGTCAAAGAAAAACTCATGAAAAACAGGCATATTCTGTGGCTATGCAGTAGGATTTGCCCCTTATCTTGTGAATTTTCATCAAAACACTGTTATGAAACCCATACTACTCGCTTCCAGCTCTATCTACCGCCGCCAGTTACTCAGCAAGCTGGGATTAGACTTTGATTTCGCAAAACCCAATCAGGATGAAACCCCTCTGCCAAACGAAAAGCCAAATGATTTGGTATTGAGGCTGGCCGAAGCCAAGGCACGTTCCTTGGCATCCGAATTTCCGAATCACTTGATAATAGGCTCGGATCAAGTTGCGAGTTTTAACGGGGACATCATCGGTAAACCAGGCAATTTTGAAAATGCAAAAAAACAACTCATGAGTTTTCAGGGACAATCCGTCACCTTCTACACGGGACTCTGCCTGCTCAATGCCGAATCACAACATTGCCAGACCTATTTGGAAACCGACATAGTCAGCTTCCGCGATTTATCCGAAACGGCGATAAGCAATTATCTCGAACGCGAACAACCTTTTGATTGTGCCGGCAGTTTTAAATCCGAAGGACTTGGCATCAGCCTGTTCTCAAAAATTCAGTCTCGCGACCCCAACAGTTTGATTGGGTTGCCCTTGATAGGATTGATTGATTTATTACAACAGGAGGGTGTACATCCTTTAGCGCAAGATTCGGGTCGACTCCTATAAAACTATCGCTCCATAATCCAGAAAATTTTTTGGAATTGAATCCATGTCTGACTACCAACGAATTGCCAAAGCGATTAGCTATATTCAGGAAAACGTCGGTTCACAACCCGAGCTTGAGGAGATCGCACGTCATGTCAATTTAAGCCCATTTCATTTTCAGCGATTATTCAAAGATTGGGCAGGCACTACGCCAAAACGTTTTTTGCAAGTTCTGACTCTGGAGTTGGGAAAAAAATTATTGGATCAACAGCATTCTGTATTTGCAGCCGCCGATCAAATCGGTTTGAGTAGCGCATCTCGCCTGCACGATCATTTTGTGCAAATCGAGGCCATGACTCCCGGAGAATACAAAAACAAAGGCTCAGGTTTGGAAATCCGTTACGCAACTCACGAATCACTATTTGGAACCCTGTTCGTTGCACAAACACCTCGCGGCATTTGTCGCACCAGTTTTATCGACAAAAATTCCGAAGAAGACGAACTAAAAATACTAGCTAAAAATTTTCCATTGGCGAATGTCATCGAAGATAAACTATCAACCAAAAGTTTTGCAGAAGCCATTTTTGCGAAAGAACCCAAAAAGAAATTCAATTTGCATATTGCAGGCACCAATTTTCAATTAGCAGTGTGGCGAGCATTGTTACGCATTCCATCAGGCCAGGCCATCAGCTACGGTGGACTCGCCACACACCTCAAAAATCCCAACGCATCACGCGCAGTAGGCACCGCCGTGGGCGCCAATCCAGTAGCCTTTTTAATTCCCTGCCACAGAGTGATCCAACAATCCGGCGCACTTGGTGGTTATCGTTGGGGATTGGAACGGAAAGAAGCGTTTCAGGTTTGGGAAAAGCTTGAATCAATGGACGAAAATCAATTAACCGATTGACTCTACCCAACGAATAAATTCCGGGAACTCATCAACCGATAGAGCCGGATCATAGTTTTGTAAACGGCTGACATGATGCGCGCCGTAACTGACAGCAACTCGCGGCATGTGGATTCGCCGGGCCATTTCCATATCGTATTCGGTATCACCTATCATCACAGCTTCTTGTGGTTTTGCGGAAAAATGTTCGAGTAATTCTTCCAGCATCAAAGGGTTGGGTTTTGATGCAGTTTCGTCGGCGCAACGAGTTGCATGAAAGGTTTCGTTTAAATTCATTGCGGTAAAAATTCGATCCAATCCCTTGCGACTTTTACCGGTTGCGATGGCCAGTTGATGTCCATTTTGTTTGAGTTGTTGCAAACCTTCTTCAACACCGGGAAACAACAGCGAAGGTTGCGCTAAATCCAATTCGATAAAACGATTGGCATAGGCATCGCGCAATCGCTGGTAATCTGATTGTGGAATTGAGGGATACAAACTGCGAATGGCTTCAGGCAAACCCAAACCAATAATGTTGTGAATTTTGTGATCTTCGAGTGGTTGCCAACCCAGATCTTCGGCGGCCATTTGCATGGCACTGGTAATTTTTTGTTTAGAATCGCAGAGGGTTCCGTCCCAATCAAATATCAACAACATAACTGACTCATTTTATTAAAGGCTGAAGCTTGGAGAGAGGGTTAGCCAAATCCGGCGGTAAAGGGGCCTTGACTTGAATGGGCGCATTGGAATCGGGCAAATAAAATTCCAATGCAGAAGCGTGCAAAAACAATCGTTTGAAACCAAGATCCCGCATTTGTGCATTGATTTCATCATTACCGTACTTTTCATCCCCCACCAGACTATGGCCAGTGTATTGGGCGTGAACTCTAATTTGGTGGGTTCGTCCGGTGATGGGTTTTGCTTCTATTAAAGAGAAACCCTGGTAACGCGCAACCACCGCAAATTCCGTCAAACTGGATTTGCCTTCGGGATGAACTTTGACAATTCGCTCGTCCTGGCCTGTCTCCAATTTAATTAGAGGATGATCCACTCGCTTCTTGCTATCCGGCCATTGACCTATCACCAAAGCTTGATAGGTTTTTTGCACATCGCCTTTGGAAACTTCCTGCAAGGATTTTTCACGAAGCGCGGCTTGCAGGTGTCGCAAGTAACTGCGCTTTTTGGCGATCATGATGCAACCGGATGTATCGCGGTCCAGTCTATGGACCAATTCCAGATAACGGGCATCAGGGCGCATCTGTCGCAGAGTTTCGATCAACCCCAGATTGACCCCACTACCACCATGAACAGCCAACCCAGCCGGTTTGTTGATCACCAACAGACCATCGTCTTCATAAAGAATAGAATCATTCAATAACTTCTGGATTTGGTTACTGGCCTTGGCAACCTGCCTTTCTTCAGAAACCCTGATGGGAGGAATCCGGATTTGATCACCTGCTGTTAATTTGTATTCAGGCTTACTCCGGCCTTTATTGACCCTGACTTCACCTTTGCGAATAGCGTTATAAATGCGGGACTTGGGCACACCTTTGAGGCGCGCCATCAAGAAGTTGTCCAGCCTTTGCCCTGCCTGATCAGCATCTATAGACGCAAAAGAGACCTGTAATATTGTTGATGATTGGGTTGCAGATTCATGTTTCATGTTTCGCATCATACTAAAAAGTACCGCTAAGTGGCTG
>CAMLML010000062.1 GCA_946481095.1 uncultured Cellvibrio sp. | reverse complement strand
GATTAACTCGCGACGAGTGCCAATATTCAATCGCATAAAACCGCTGCCCCCTTCACCAAACATCGCGCCTGGGCTCAGAGCCAGTTTGCAATCTTCGATGAAAAACTGACGTAGTTCTTTATCACTCATGTTCAAGCTACGACAATCCAACCACATCAAGTAAGTCGCTTGGGGCTTTTGCACTTTGATTTGTGGTATGTGGGTTTGAAAAAAATCACACACATAATCGCAATTTTGTTCGAGATAAACCAATAGCTGATTCAGCCATTCATCACCGCCCTTGTAAGCCGCTTCAAAAGCAATAATGCTAAAAGGATTTTGATTGCTGACGTAAAGCTTATCGAATTCACGTTTGATAGATTTGTGAATATCGGCATCGGGAATAATCAATGCTGACAAGCCTAAACCTGGAATATTAAAGGTTTTGCTGGGCGCAATAGCCGTGATAATTTTCACGCGATCTTTTGCTAATTCTTGCAGGACTGTATGTTGATGCGGTGGAAAAACCAAATCACAGTGAATGTCGTCCGACAAGATAATAAGATTGTGTTGCTCTGCAATATCAATACATTGTTGCAATTCATCTTCAGTCCACACGCGGCCAACCGGATTGTGCGGTGTACAAAGCATCATAAGCTTTGCCGATTTCGCTTGCTCTTCAAGCAAAGCAAAATCCATTTGATAATGGCCGTTATGGTTAACCAAGGTGTTGTTTAACAACTTTCGTTGATTGTGCGTGACGGCTGAAAAAAACGGAAAGTAAACCGGTGATTGCACAATCACGCCATCACCCGGATTGGTTGTTCCCAAAACTGTTGCATATAGTGAAGGCACCACACCTGGCACCATTAAAATCCAATCGCGATCAATCGACCAGTGATGACGACGACTAAACCAATTAATGATGGATTGATACAAACTCTCGGGATAAAAACTGTAGCCCAGCACCGCGTGGTCAATATGTTTTTTTAATGCATCCGACACACAAGCAGGCACTTCAAAATCCATATCGGCAACCCAAAGCGACAGCAAATCATCCTGACCAAAAATGGATTTCATTCCGTCATATTTGGTGGAGTAAGTGTTTTTGCGTTGTACGGGTTTGTCGAAATTTATTTTTTGCATGTGAAAAGTTAATGCCTGCTAAAAGATGTCTTTTTATAATTTATCTGTAAAGAGATTATTTTTTCCTTGTCAGTAAAAATATCAGGCCAATAATGCTGGATATGATCAATAACGAAGGCAATAGGTTGTAGTTGATCAAGTCAAGCCAGGGTTGGTAAAAAGGCTGGGCATTACTGGCAGTTCTGTCGATTAGTGAGAGGTGATCATTCCAGATGCTGGTTAAAGCCAGAATCTGAATGATGGAGATAATTGCCAATATGGTATTTTTAAATTGATCGGACTTATCTCGCATATTTTGGTTATCCCGACTGATATGCGCACCAAAAGAAGCAGCATTTTTCTGTAGCTGCTTAAGGGTTTTTTCGATGCTCCATCGATTTTGAATTCGGTCATATACACGTTCATTATCAATTTCAATAGAAAATTTAAATTGCTCGTTATAAATAGTAAGCACTTCAATTCTTTTCATGATTGAATAAATGTGTGTTTCCAGCTCTGCCTTTCCTTTTTGTGAATTGTTGCAGATGATCGATACGATTTTCCTCGAAAAATAGGGTGATATGGTTTTAATGTAAAACCACATAAATTGCATATGAAAAAGTATTGGCAGGTAACGATATTCATCTGCAGGATTGTTGATAACCAATGTATGCATTCTGCCATTAAAATCAAACAAGTCGGTGGTGTTATGAATTTTATTGGATAATTTAATAGAGGGATAATCAGTTACCAATCGTTCAGCCTTTTTATTGGTGTTAACAAAAAACTTTTGTACACTATCGGGCACATAAGAAAATTCACCATGTTTATTATAGGCTGTTATTACACAACTGATATTTCCAGTATTATTTTGTATGCGAGTTTTTTCTGATAATTTTTTGCCTGTCATAAATTGGCATATTTGCTCGGTAGTGCGCAGTGCTTGTTCTTTTATTCCGACTGACCAGTTGGACTGGTAAGTTGATGTTTTGGCATTGTCCTCGACCAGCAATTCACGAATGGATAGGTAAAGGTTGGGGGCGTCGTCCTGATTTAATTCAGCGATAAATTTTTCCGGTATATCAATGGTGATCTCAAACGTTAACATAAAGCTTATAAATCTTGGATCGAATAACAGAAATGCTTTGACGGAAGAGGATTGCAAATTATTTTGTTGATTCAGTGATGCGCCAAGTTTTGAAAACAAATCATTTTCTATAGGTGTTTCCAGCGGGATTGAATAAATAGGTTGAAAAGTTTCGTTTAGTGAATCAAATCTTTGCATCCACTGCGGTTTTTGCTGGGTTGAAAAAAAATTATCTTGTAGTTTTTGAATACTAATATCCTGTTGGTATAACATCAATAACAAATCTATCCCCAAATCAATGGGCTGGAAATCATAAAATGACAAGTGATAAGTTTTCATAAGAAAGAATTTTGATTGTTTTGATAATAATGAGCAGGTAATGGCTCTTTTCTATAATCAAGTAATAGTTCACTGCCGGCAGGAATAAATCTAATGACAATGACCCGCAGCGGGTTGTAAGCAATTTCCAAATTAGGATTGCGTGAGTGATTAATGAGTGAGTAGCGTGTTCTAAATGGTCTGACTAGTAAGGTATCCGGATTGATGCAATTCCATTCCATAAAAAAATAATGTTTGTAGTCTGCTGTTAAATTCTCACAAGTTTCGAGCAATTGGTGGTAAACATCCCAAGCCATAATTTGCCCATCCAGCTCTCCGAGATTGGTAGAGGGATGTAAATCTTGCCCGGCAAACAACCCATATCCATGCACCGCACTTTTTTGGATCCTGGTAAAGAGTAAATTATTAATGTAGAGATCGGGTGATATGCCTGAGTCCATGAATAACTCCACTCAATAATTATGCAAATTCAGCCCATACAGGACAGTGATCCGAAGGTTTGTCCATACTGCGGATTTCATAGTCTATGCCAGCGTCCTTGCATTTTTTTAACAAAGACTCAGTAGTTAATATGAGATCAATGCGTAGACCTCGTCGTGGGTTATCTTCAAATCCGGCACTGCGGTAATCAAACCAACTAAATAAATTGTTTTCATCGGGATTTAAATTGCGAAAGCTATCGTGCAATCCCCAGGACAATAATCGGTTTAACCATTCGCGTTCTTCCGGAAGAAAACTACATTTACCGGTTTTTAACCAGCGCTTTCGATTGACTTCGCCAATACCGATATCAATATCCTGATGTGAAATATTCATATCGCCCATTAAAATTAATTGTTGATTCGCGGAAAACTCTTTGTTTAAAAAATTTTGCAAATCAGCATAAAATTTTTCTTTGTTAGGAAATTTAATGGGATGGCTTCGGCTCTCGCCTTGAGGAAAATAGCCATTCAATAAAGTGACTTCACCAATAGGTGTATTAAATTGCCCACCAATAAAACGGCGCTGGGCTTCATCTGTGTCACCGGGAAAACCCTTGATGACACGCTGGAATGGATGGCGTGACATTATGGCTACGCCGTAATGGGTTTTTTGTCCGAAATATTCAACCTCATATCCCAATGATCTGATTTCCTCCAAAGGGAAATCGCTATCGGTCACTTTGGTTTCTTGCAAGCCAATAAAATCCGGTTGATGTTTTGCAACAAGTGCTTCCAATTGATGTAGGCGAGAGCGAACAGAATTGACGTTAAAAGAGATTGCTTTCATCAATGTTTTGCCAAATTAGTGTTGTCTATCTGGTCAATAAAGTCAGCCAGAATATGTCCCGCCTCCATCAGGTGTGGGTCTTCAGCGGGTTTAATGGTGTCATCTCTGGGTTTAGGATCTTCATTTTCCGGATCTTTCTCTGCTTTAAGTGCAGCATAATTTTCATAGGGTTTTTCACCTTTTGCCAAACGACGTTGGTTTTCCATTTGCAGGGATAATAATTCTATTTCTTCCTGCTCTTTTTTACGTTTTGCAAGATTCAATGAAAAAACTTTTTTGTTGGCGATAGAGTCGTATAGCTGACGTTGTTTTCCGATAAATATAAATTCCGGATCTTTGGCCAGACGTTCCTGATGTTCGGTTTCTATTTGTGGCAAATAATCACTGATTTTAAAATAGGTTCTATGCGGAGCGGGTTTAATGGTGTCCCAGGGCAAAGCATTGTCGAGACTGCTTTCGCCAATTTCACTTGAGTCCAGAAGATCAGGAAGTTTAACGTCAGGTACGACACCTCGATGTTGCGTGCTGTCGCCTGAAATACGATAGAATTTGGCTTCGGTAATTTTTAAATCGCCATGGGATAAATCCATTTTGTTTTGCACAGTGCCTTTACCGAAAGTATCTTCTCCTACAATAATTCCTCGGCCGTAATCCTGAATTGCACCTGCAAAAATTTCAGATGCGGAAGCGCTTAAACGATTCACCAAAACAATAATGGGGCCGCGATAAAAAGCCGGATATTGCGCGCGTGGCTGACGGGTAATTTCAGTGCCGTGGCGAATTTGCACAACTGGGCCTGGATCAACAAATAAATCTGTCAGCATGGCGGCCTCGCTTAATGAACCGCCGCCGTTATTACGTAAATCGATGATGATGCCATCTACCTTTGCATCCGTTAATTCTTTTAATAAACGAAATACATCGCCAGTAGCACTTCGATAATTGGGGTTTCCTTTTTGTGCTTCTTCAAAATCCATATAAAAAGTTGGGAGATTAATTACGCCCAATTTATAGGAGTTGTTTCGTTTTGTAGAAATATCAAACACCGCTTTTTTGGCTGCCTGTTCATCCAATTTAATTTCATCGCGCTTGATAACAATAGTATGCGTATCACTATCATCTGATTTTGCAGAAGCAACTTCCAATTTTACAATGGTGCCTTTTTTGCCACGAATTAATTGCACAACTTCATCGAGTCGCCAGCCGACAACATCAACAAATTGACCTTTTTCGCCTTGCGCAATTGCGAGTATTCTGTCGTTGGGAGCTAATACGCCTTGTTTGGCTGCCGGGCTGCCCGGGATGATTCTACTGACTTTTGTGTACTCTTCATCACCGCGCAATTCAGCTCCGATTCCTTGTAATTTCAGTGACATATTGATGTCAAAGTTTTCGGCATTTTCCGGAGACATGTAATTTGTATGCGGATCATAGAGTGTTGTCAGTGAGTTCATGACAATGCTATAGGCTTGTTCTGAATCTATGCGTTTGTTGCGTCGTAGCTGGTTAATATAACGCTTGCGCATATTTTTCTTGTTGTCTTCCAGAGATTTGCCATTCAGCACTGAATTCAATAAGTTGGATTTTAAATATTGATGCCACAAAAGATCAGCAGCTTTGTGATCGGCCGGCCAGGGTTCATTTTCGCGATCTGAATTGAATATTTCATCAGATTCAAAACTAAAAACAACTTGTGGATTTTCCAAATCGGCGATGACTTTTTCCAAACGCTCAGTCAGTCGCAGATTGAAACGGTTGTAAATTTCAAATGCTTTTTCCAGTTTTCCATTTCTAAAATCGTTATCAAAGGATTTGCGATATTTCTCAAATTCATTGATGTCGGATTGCAAAAAGAAATAGCGTGAACCGTCGAGCGATTTAATGTATTCATCAAAAAAGCGGGAAGACAACTGATCATTTAACTCTTGATCCCGAAAATGATTGCCATTTAATCGTTGAACGATTTCGGTGGTTGCTTTGCTTTGTTCTTTGGACGGAAGTAGTTTTACAGGTGCTTCAGCAAAACTAAATGCTACAGAAAATAGATAAAAACCAATAAACAAAAATTTTACGGATCTTGAAACCACAGTTGACATGTTTTCGTCTCAAAAAGGTCAGTGAAACAGGTGCTCGTCAAATTATAGAGCAGGAGGGGGATACTATAGCGGAAATAGACTGGTAAAACAGCTCTGCCGGTTGGCAACGCTTATATCGGAGAGCTGCAGTTATAAATCATATCCATAAAATCGATTTGTTCATTTTGTGTGATCTCTATTTTTGTGATGGATTCAGCATTCTGATTACCCCATACAAAATCATATCGCGTAAATTGAGGACGTTCGTCAACAGAATCGACGACAGCAATAAAAATAGTTTGTTTGGGTGTCACAGTGAGAAGTCGAAGAATATCGTTGAGTGTGCGTTGTATGTTGTCTGAATCGAAAAGTATTTCATCCCGATCCTGCCTGACAAATACATAGTCACATCCCAGAAGAGGACTCACGCTTAGAGCCAGTTTTCCCTTGTTCAGCGCATCCAGCAGGTAGGTTCGGTCATATTGAATGCTGGTTTGTTCCTCTCTGGTTGTGCCGTGTATTGGCTGGGACAGTGAGGTCAATGCAGAAGTTTGATAAAGCGCCATGATTTGCTCCAGGTAACAGGAACGGCAATGGTGTATGTAACGGAAGCTGCAGTAGATTGCCGATTAATCACCAGCAACTTCAGGATCACATTTTTGTTGTGGTTCATCCAGGAATCCTATTCCGTGATTGCAGAAATCTAACATTTGCAGTTTGAAATAACCATATCAAAACAGAAAAAATGTCGATAATTTTTACATGGAAAGTCAAAAAATTGACGATTGTGGATGATGCTGAAAAGGTAAAGCGAGCAGTGTTTCTGCTCGCTCTTTCAGGGTTAACGCTTGGGGAGTTTGTCTTTCAGTGCAAGGTGCATTTGCCGGAGGGCTTTTTCCGTGGTTGCCCAGTCAATACAGGCATCAGTCACAGAAACGCCGTATTTCAGGTCGCACAGATTTGCCGGAATACTTTGGTTGCCAGCTCCGATATTGCTCTCCACCATCAAGCCTATGATTGATTTATTGCCTTCAAGTATTTGGTTGGTCACATTTTCCATTACCAGAGTTTGCAGTTCGTGGTTTTTGTTGGAGTTGGCGTGACTGCAATCGACCATAATATTTCGGGCAACTTTTGCTTTGGCCAAATCCTGTTCGCAGAGGGCAACACTCACAGAGTCGTAGTTGGGCTTGCCATTGCCGCCCCTCAGTACAACATGTCCGTAGGGATTGCCGCGTGTATGGATAATCGCAACTTGTCCCCGGGTGTTAATTCCCAGAAAGCGGTGAGGTTTGGATACAGACTGTAAAGCGTTGATAGCAACTGTCAAACCACCATCAGTACCATTTTTAAATCCGACAGCAGATGACAGGCCGCTGGCCATTTCGCGGTGTGTTTGCGATTCGGTTGTTCGGGCACCTATGGCTGACCAGCTGATCAAATCATGCAGGTACTGTGGGGAAATGGGATCCAGAGCTTCAGTGGCTGTAGGTAAACCGATTTCGGCGATATCCAGTAATAACTGGCGACCAATATGCAAACCCTCTTCCATTTTGAAGGAGTCATCCAGATAGGGGTCATTGATCAAACCTTTCCAGCCCACGGTGGTGCGTGGTTTTTCAAAATACACGCGCATTACTATGTAGATGGTATCACTGACTTCATCTGCCAGTTTTTTCAAACGTTGCGCATAGTCTTTGGCAGCTTTGACGTCATGGATGGAGCAAGGACCAATAACCATGAAAATTCTGTGATCCTTGCGATCAAGAATATTACGCACTACCTGGCGGCCATGGGCAACTATCTGGCGTGCTTTGTCAGTCAGTGGAATTTTGTTTTTTAAATCCTGAGGGGAGATCAATAATTCCTGGGAAACGACATTCAGGTCGTCGATTTGTACATTGCTCATAATTCTATCCTGCAATAATGCCAATTTTTGGGCCAGTATACCTGAATAAGCCTTTTTGTGGTGATGAGATTATTAATTTTCTGTATAAAAAAAGGCTATACGTCTCACTTGTTAACGGTTTTCAAGCTTTCGTAAAAACAGGTTTTCTTTGATGGGTTTTCGGTATTAACTACGAAAAGTGATTACTTGGAAGGAGCAGGCAGATGAAATCATCACTTGAATTGGTCTTGCTGGATCTGGACGGTACCCTGTACATAGGTAATCAGGAAGTCCCCGGAGCTTGCCAGGCAATAAAATACTTGCGGAATAGGAATTTGCAACTGCGTTTTCTCACGAATACAACAACCAAAACCCATGCCCAGCTTTTGTCGCAAATACGTTCAATTGGAATTGATTTGTTTGACGACGAATTGATTAGCGCTCCGCAAGCGGCACGTTTTGAACTGATGGAAATGCAAACGAAAATATCTCGCCCGTTAAAAATCTGGCCTTTGATTGCGGATGCAGTGAAATCTGATTTCAGTGATTTTGAGTGGGATGAGAATAAGCCTGACTTTATTCTTATAGGTGACATTGGTGATCGTTGGAGTTTGTCATTAATTAATAATTTATTTAATGCAATTCATTCAGGTGCTCAATTAATTGCGTTACATAAAAATCGTTTTTGGCAAACAGATCAGGGTTTAAAAGCCGATATAGGATTTTTTGTGGCTGGGTTGGAATATGTTTGTAACAAATCGGCAATTGTTTTGGGTAAACCCAATCGGGATTTTTTTCAAAGAGTTCTTGATTCGGTAAACCTGGCTCCGGAGCAAACCTTGATGATTGGTGATGACATAGATACAGACGTAGGAGGTGCCCAGGCTATGGGTATTCATGGATGTCTGGTTAAAACAGGAAAATATCGTCAGATTTATACCGACCAATCCCCGGTGAAGCCAGATTATATTTTGGACTCTATTGCGAGCATCTCGCAGATTTTTCCCGAAAATATTTAGAGACAAGTGCATCCTTGCACAGCAAAAAATCGATTGAATTAGAAATGTAACATGGCGCCTACATAAGGGCCGTCCAGATCAAGATTGGTTTGAATATCATCGTCATCGACTTTCAAGCTTAATTTGCGATATCCCGCTTCAAGGCCCAAATCCAATACTGAATCAAAAAGATAGGCGACTTTTGCGTTGTAATCCATCAGTTGATTGTCCTGATATTTAATCATGTTGGCTTCTACGGCGACGGATAGTCCACTGAGTGGCAGATCAAATTGAAACTTTCCATAAACTAATGGAATGGCTACATCGAGATCAACATTTTCACTCGCCGAATTATTTTCAGTTTCTGCTTTTAAATAACCATCGTATTGGCGGAGTGTTACCCCAAAATCAATATTCACCCAGTTATCCAGCAGTTCGTAGTAAAGAGTAGCTTCATTGGAACTGAGATCGAAATCGGAATTAATTTCACCGGTAAAATTCACGTCACCCAATCCGAAAACTTGATCCAGCGTTGCAGATTGACTGCTTTTAATTTCCTGGTGTAAGAGTTTTATGTTGGGTAAAACAGGAATCGGGTGTTCAATTGCAACATAAAAAAATGAGTTATCACTGTCTGTGAACCCCAAATCTTTGGCTGTAACAGCGGGATCACCTGCTTTACCTGAGTAGTCAGATGTCCATTGCCCGGCACCTGCATAGATACCAAAAATTGTGTCGGCAAATGCTGTTGGGGCAAGCGTTGAAAGCGTTAATCCCAGTGCCATTGAGAAAGAAGAGAGTTTCATTGGTGTGTCCTCTAGGTTGATCTGTTGTAATAGCACACTAACTCTAGACTAAAAGACGGGTGCTTGTCTGTGTTTGCTGATTTATTGCTTCGGTACTGTGATCCAATTCTTACGCATGTTAAAAATTGCGCCAATCGGATTGTTAACATACCGTCTGGATTTTAATCTGTTCTGAAATAATTTTGGGGACTAGAAAATGAATGTTAATCAACCGTTAATGCCTGTTATTTTCGTTCCTCATGGCGGTGGACCTTTGCCATTGTTGGATGATCCGCAGCATTTTCAGCTGACAGCTTTTTTATCGGCTATAGCAGATACAGTTCCGCAACCTGAATCTATTTTAGTAATCAGTGCGCATTGGGAAGAAAATATTGCCACAATTTCCAGTAGTTCAAAACCTGAAATGATTTACGATTATTATGGTTTTCCACCAGAAAGTTATCGTTTTAATTATCCTGCTCCCGGTAATCCGGATCTCGCGAATAAAGTATTAAAACTGCTTGATGAAAAATCGATTCGTGCAACACAAGATAGCAAGCGTGGTTATGATCACGGTACTTTTGTTCCATTAATGTTGGCCTATCCCAAAGCAGATATTCCCGTAGTGCAACTTTCATTATTGAAATCGCTTGATCCTGCAGCCCATATTGATTTGGGGAAGGCTATAGCAGCACTTCGGCAACAAGGTGTATTAATTATTGGATCAGGAATGCCGTTTCATAATATGAAAGCGTTTTTTTCGAGTGATAGTCGAGTGAAAGAACGAAGTGAAATTTTTGCGAGCTGGTTGCATGAAACTTTGACCGATCATCAATTGGATATTGAAGAAAAAGAGAAGCGATTAATCGAATGGGCCAAGGCGCCCGAAGCAAAATTTTCTCATCCCCGTGAAGAGCATTTGCTGCCACTGCATGTTTGTTTTGGTGCAGCTTGTGCATCGACACCTGATGCTGAGTCAATATTTTCAGGACTTTTATTTAATACGCGAATTACCGCCTATCAATGGGGTTGATCGTCGATAAGTTGTGTTTTCATCAAATCGATGAATGCTTTTGCCGTGTTGCTCAGGCTGCGCTGTTTGTGATGAATAATGCCCAGCGGACGAATGAGCGCCGGGTGCTTAACGTTTAATCGTTGCACTTGATGATCAATTAATCGATGTGGCAGTACCCCCCAGCCCAAGCCAATCGACAGCATCATTTTGATGCTCTCCAGATGATTGGTCACCATATTAATATTCAATGGCAAATTTTCCTGATCAAAAAGATGCTTCACCAGTTTGGTGGTGTAAGTATTTAAATCAGGAAGAATGGCTTGATGTTGTGTTAAATCGGCCAGTTGAAGATGCGGTTGCGTTGCCAACGGATGGTCTGGCGCGGCGACGAAGTGGAGCTGGTCGTGCCAGATCGAATAGTTTTGGAATCGCGGGTCTTGCTCAAGCGAGAGCGTAACCACGGCGAGGTCGTATCTACCCTGGAGTATTTCATCATAAGCCTGTTCAGAATCGAGAAAGTGCAAATCCAGTTTTACTTCGGAGTATAGACTGGAGAATTCACGCAACACCGGGGGCAAATAATGCAGTCCTACATGATGGCTGGTCGCAATACTCAGCTGGCCTTGTATTTCCCCACGTAAATCAGCGATTGCCCTTCGGGTTGCGCTCACCTCGGACAAGATAAGTTGCGCTTTGTTCAACAGTATTTTCCCGGCTGCAGTCAGGGCAACTTGTCGTCCGACTCGATCAAAAAGCCGTGTGCACAATTGGTCTTCCAGCAATGCAATGCGCTTGCTGATTGCCGGTTGGGTCAGGTGAAGTTTTTCGGCTGCGGCTGAAAAAGAGCCATGTTCAGCTATAGCGACAAATGCTTGCAGATGTTGTGTGTCCATGCGTTATTTTTAAATCATTCCATTTGGGAATGCAAATTATAAAAAATATAAATTTGTTTTATGGTTGGTGGACGAATAGACTGGCTTCATTTCTGCAATCGGAGAACGAAATGTCTGTTGCCAAAACCCTTTACGACAAGCTTTGGGACGCCCACCTTGTTCATCAAAGTGATGATGGTTCCTCTCTCATTTATATAGATCGCCACATAGTTCATGAGGTGACATCACCCCAAGCCTTTGACGGTTTGCGTTTAGCGGGCCGCAAGCCCTGGCGAGTGGATTCAATTTTGGCAACGCCGGATCACAACGTCCCCACCACCCAAAAAGAACGCGCACATGGCGTCAGTGGTATTCAAGATCCTGTGTCATTAATTCAGGTGAAAACACTTGATGACAATTGCGATGAATTCGGTATCACCGAATTTAAAATCAACGACGCCCGTCAGGGAATTGTGCATGTGATTGGCCCTGAAACCGGCGCCTGTTTGCCCGGTATGACGGTCGTGTGTGGTGATTCGCATACCGCCACTAACGGTGCGCTCGGTGCTTTGGCACATGGCATTGGCACCAGTGAAGTTGAACATGTGATGGCGACTCAATGTTTGGTCGCTAAAAAAATGAAAAACATGTTGATTAAAGTCGACGGCAAATTGGGCTTGGGTGTTACACCTAAAGACGTTGTTCTCGCGATTATTGCGAAAATCGGCACAGCCGGTGGAACTGGCTACGCAATGGAATTTGGCGGTCAGGTATTTCGCGATATGAGCATGGAAGGGCGCATGACAGTTTGCAATATGGCCATCGAAGCCGGTGCTCGCGCGGGCATGGTCGCAGTTGATCAAACTACTATCGATTATGTAAAAGGTAGAACCTATGCACCGAAAGGCGACTTGTGGGAAAAAGCTGTCGCTGATTGGAAAAATTATGTAAGTGATGAAGGCGCGAATTTTGATGCAATCATCGAATTGGATGGTGCACAAATCAAACCACAAGTGAGCTGGGGAACTTCACCGGAAATGGTGGTATCGGTTGAAGATAAAGTGCCCGATCCTGCGCAAGAAAAAGATCCCGTCAAACAAAAAGATATGATTCGTGCTTTGCAATATATGGGATTGCAACCCAACCAGCCCATCACATCAATTTATGTTGATCGTGTATTTATTGGTTCATGTACTAACTCGCGCATCGAAGATATTCGCGCAGCAGCAGAAGTTGTCAAAGGAAAGAAAAAAGCGGATTCGGTAAAAGAAGCGATTGTGGTTCCAGGTTCTGGCGCAGTAAAAGCGCAAGCAGAGGCAGAAGGTTTGCACAAAATTTTTATCGATGCCGGTATTGAATGGCGCGAGCCGGGTTGTTCCATGTGTTTGGCAATGAACGCCGATAAATTAGGTGCAGGTGAACACTGTGCATCAACATCCAATCGTAACTTCGAAGGTCGTCAAGGCTACGGTGGACGTACGCATTTGGTAAGCCCTGCAATGGCAGCGGCAGCGGCAATTGCTGGTCACTTTGTGGATGTGAGAAATTTTAATTAATTTTGTTTTCCTCTCGTCATTCCTGCGTAGGCAGGAATCCAGCTGTACGAGGTTTAATTTTTTAATCGGATAGACCCTCGCTTGCGCGAGGATGACGAATTCCCTGTAGGATGAAAAATTATGAAAAGTTTTACGATTTTATCCGGCATTGTCGCCCCCATGGATCGCGCCAATGTCGATACCGATATGATCATCCCCAAACAATTTTTGAAATCTATCAAGCGCACAGGTTTTGGTAAAAATTTGTTTGACGAATTGCGCTACCTCGATGAAGGCAAACCCGATCAAAGCTGTGAAGGTCGCCCGATTAATCCGGATTTTCCGCTGAATTTTCCGCGCTACAAAAATGCCAGCGTTTTATTGGCACGCGAAAACTTCGGCTGTGGCTCCAGCCGCGAACACGCGCCCTGGGCGTTGGATGACTACGGCTTCCGCTGCGTAATCGCCCCAAGCTTCGCCGATATTTTCTTCAACAACTGTTTCAAAAACGGTTTGTTGCCGATTGTGTTGGATGAAAAAATTGTCGATCAATTGTTTACCGAAATGTATGCAACTGAGGGTTATCAATTAACTGTAGATTTGGCCGCACAAACCGTCAAAACGCCATCTGGACAATCTTTTAGCTTTGAAATTGATGATTTCCGCAAACATTGTTTATTGAATGGTTTGGACGATATTGGTCTTACTCTTGAGCACGCGGATAAGATCCGCGCTTATGAAGCGAAAAAACGCATTGAAGCGCCCTGGTTGTTTGATGTAGTGAAGTAAATAGCTTATATTTGCCTTACCTGATGTAAGGCATCTGTAAAAAGTAAGGGGCATGTTTATGGCGACAGCAACATTAACTAGCAAATGGCAAATTACTATCCCGGCTGCTGTTCGTGAGGCGCTTCATGTAGGTGTGGGTGACAGGATTGAGTTTGTGCAAACCGCTGATGGTCGTTTTGAGGTGGTGGCAGCTACCAGGGAGATATCCGAGTTAAAAGGCATGATAAAAACCAACAAGGTTGTAAGCCTTGAAGAGATGGAATTGGCAATCAAAAAAGGGGTTTCAGGTGATAGGTCTTGATACCAATGTGTTGGTGAGATTTTTAACGCAGGATGACCCAAAGCAATCTGCCAAGGCCAACCAAATTATTTCGCGGGAATTGTCCGAAAAAAAACAGGGATTTATTTCTCATCCCGTTTTGATGGAATTGATTTGGGTGTTGAAATTTTCCTATGAGCAGCCAAAGGAAACGCTGGTACAGGTAATTGAGAGTCTTCTTGTCACCAGGCAGTTACTTATCGAGCGTGCTGACTTGGTCTATCTCGCGTTACAAAAATATCGTGCTGGTCAGGCCGATTTTAGTGATGCATTAATTTATACATTAGCTCAAACAGCGGGTTGTGAAAAAACACTAACCTTTGATAAAAAAGCTAAAACCTTGGGTATGGAAATTATTTAATTATTTGAATGAGGTTAAGTGTGGGTAAACATATTTTAATTCTGGAAGGTGACGGCATTGGGCCGGAAATTGTGCGCGAAGCGCGAAAAGTGTTGGATTTGGTGAATGCCAAATTTAATTTGGGAATGACGTTTGAAAGTGATCACATGGGTGGTTGTGCGATTGATGTGTACGGCGTTCCCTTGGCGGATTCAACTTTGGAAAAAGCACGGAAGGCCGATGCAATTTTATTGGGAGCAGTGGGTGGCCCCAAGTGGGATAAGTTGGATCGTTCCATTCGTCCGGAAAAAGGTTTGTTGAAAATTCGTTCGCAATTGGGGTTGTATGCGAATTTGCGTCCGGCACTTTTGTATCCGCAATTGGTGGATGCCTCTTCGTTAAAACCTGAAGTGGTTTCCGGTTTGGATATTTTGATTGTGCGTGAACTGGCAGGCGGAATTTATTTTGGTGAGCCACGTGGTATTCGCGTTCTGGAAAACGGTGAGCGCGAAGGCTACAACACTTACAAATATTCCGAGAGCGAAATTATTCGTATTGGTCGCACCGCATTTGAAATGGCGCGTAAACGTAATCGCAAAGTTTGCTCGGTCGATAAGGCGAATGTGTTGGAAGCGACTATGTTGTGGCGTGAAGTAATGGATACTCTTCACAAAGAATATCCCGATGTTGAACTCTCGCATATGTATGTCGATAACGCTGCAATGCAATTGGTACGCGCACCCAAGCAATTTGACGTGTTGGTCACTGGCAATATGTTTGGCGATATTTTGTCGGACGCAGCCGCTATGTTGACGGGTTCCATCGGTATGTTGCCGTCTGCATCTCTGGATAAAGATGGTCGTGGTATGTATGAACCCTGTCATGGTTCGGCACCGGATATTGCCGGTCAAAACATCGCAAACCCACTGGCGACTATATTGTCGGTTTCCATGATGATGCGTTATTCGCTTGCCCTGCCGGATGTGGCCGATGCTATCGAAAAAGCGGTTGGCAAAGTGTTGGATCAAGGTTATCGTACGGGCGATATTTTCACGCCCGGAATGAAAAAGGTTTCCACGTCTGAAATGGGTGATGCGGTTATCGCTGCGTTGCAATAAATAATTGATCGTAGTTTGGAAGAGCGCAGCGACTTCCGACAGCTGGTAATTTGTCGGAAGTCGCTTCGCTCTTCCAACCTACAAAAAATTTTGAATGTGAATGATAGAGAGAAATGAAATGAAAGTAGGTTTTGTGGGATGGCGCGGAATGGTGGGCTCGGTGCTCATGGAGCGCATGCAGTCCGAAAATGATTTTGCTGATATAGAACCGGTATTTTTTACTACCTCCAATGTTGGCGGTGCCGCTCCCGCTGTTGCGAGTAATTTGCCAGCACTGAAAGATGCATCCTCAATTGATGAATTAAAAAAATTGGATGTGATCATTACTTGCCAGGGTGGTGATTACACCGCTGAAATTTTTCCAAAACTGCGCGCTGCCGGTTGGGATGGTTATTGGATCGACGCTGCATCCAGTTTGCGTATGGAAAAAGATGCGGTGATTATTCTTGATCCGGTTAACCGTGGCGTGATTGATTTTGCTTTGCAAAAAGGCATTAAGAATTTTATCGGCGGTAACTGTACCAACTCGATTATGTTGATGGGTATGGGCGGATTATTCCATGCGGGTTTGGTGGATTGGGTTAGCTCAATGACCTATCAGGCAGCATCGGGTGGTGGCGCCAATCACATGCGCGAATTGTTGAAAGGCATGGGCGTAATTCACAGCGCTGTTGCCAGTGAATTAGCGACACCCGCTTCTGCAATTTTGGATATTGACAGAAAAGTTGCCAGCACAATTCGCAATGATGTACCGCGCGAATTTTTCCCGGCGCCTTTGGCGGGTGGATTGATTCCCTGGATCGACAAGCAATTGGACAATGGTCAATCCAAAGAAGAGTGGAAGGGTCAGGCTGAAGTAAACAAAATTTTGGGCACTGATAAAACTATTCCGGTTGATGGTTTGTGTGTTCGTATCGGTGCGATGCGTTGTCACAGTTTGGCTTTGACGGTGAAGCTCAAAAAAGATCTGCCATTGGCGGAAATAGAATCCATCATCAAATCAGGTAATGATTGGGTTAAGTTTGTACCGAATGAGCGCAGCATTACCGAACAGGAATTGACGCCTGCTTCTATCACTGGTGGTTTGAAAATCGGTGTGGGTCGCGTGCGTAAATTGAATATGGGGCCTGAGTATCTGTCTGCTTTCGTAATTGGTGATCAGTTATTGTGGGGTGCAGCTGAGCCACTGCGCCGTATGCTGCGTATTCTGAAAGAACGCTCATGATCGAGTCTTCCCCAAATGGATTTGGGGATTTGGCGCGTTAAATATTTATCTGTTTTTCTAACCTCCGGTTCTAAAAAACCGTCTTTAAAATCATATTTTTGTAAAAAACCTTGCCTGAAAACCCCTAAAAGATACAGATTACAATCCTTGATAAAGGGTTAGTATTGAAAAAAACCTATTTATAATGAATACTTGCGTGAGATATTGAATATAGATTCGAGGTTTTTGGCTGCATCGAGTAACCGATAGTTTTTATAGCGAAGTCGGTTAATTGGGCTAGACTTCGAGTGATTTGCCGATTTCCTCCGGCAACTTGTTGAATAATAAAGGATAGCGCCTATGCGTCTTCGTCAGTTGGTCTTAGCTTTAGGTTTGGCGTCTCTATTGGTATCGTCCCTGACGAATGCCTTGGGTCTTGGAGAAGTTACACTCAATTCAACCCTGAACCAGCCTTTGAATGCTGAAATAAAGCTATTGGATACGCGGGATTTAACGGCTGAACAAATAGTTGTCAGCTTGGCCTCACCTGCTGATTTTGAACGCAACGGCGTTGATCGTTTATTCTTTTATACAGAATTTCAATTTCAAATCGATTTGCAAAGTCCCCGTGGCCCTATAGTTAAAATCACTTCACGTAACCCTGTTCGCGAACCCTATTTGAATTTCCTGATTGAAGCCCGTTGGACGGCTGGTCGCTTGTTACGGGAATATACTTTGTTAATGGATTTGCCAACATACGATGATGAAAAGCAAGTAAGGGCTAATGTGACGCCGAGTGTCACTGACACAACGCCCGCCAATCAAGGAACTGTGAATCGTCGGGTACCTCCGGCAACCGCGCCGACCCGCTCAAGATTGGATACTTCACCGCGTACAGCACAAAACGGTGAGTACACAATTCGTCCTAACGACACTCTTTGGGAAATTGCCCAGGCAGTGCGTCCCGAGGTTTCGGTGCATCAGGCTATGGTGTCTTTGTACGAAGCTAACCCGGAAGCCTTTATTGGCGGCAATATTTCCCGCTTGCGTGAAGGTCGTGTACTTCGTGTGCCTGATGCATCGCAGATGACATCCATTTCCAGATCGGAAGCGATCAGTCAGTTTGCTCAATTGGAATCCGGTATGGGGGCGCAATTGACTGCGTCGCGTCGTACCAGCACTGAATCAACAGAACCCTCGGAGGTTTCAGGTCGTGTAACTCTGGCAGCTTCCAATACAAATCGTACCGATGCTACCGGCCAGGGTAGTGGCGCGGATAATGGCAGTGGCCGTGCTTTGGAGTCCGAATTGGCGTCAACGCTGGAAGAATTGGACAGGGTTAAATCGGAAAATACCGAGTTGACTTCCCGCGTTCGTGATTTGGAATCGCAAATTCAAACCATGGAAAAAATGGTTGAAGTCAGTAATGAAAACCTCCGCGCGCTTGAGCTGGCAGCGGAAAAGTCAAATCAGGAGAAGGCTAATCAGGAAAAAGTAGAGCCCGAGCCAGTTACTCCTGTGATGCCTGAGTCTACGGCTTCGTCTGTATCGGCTGAGGTGGCAACAGAAACTCCGGAAGTGACAGAAACTGAAAAGCCTGAAGTCAAAAAACCTGACACCAAGCCACAAAAACAACCTGTAAAACCAAAAGTGACACCCAAACCTCCAGCTACTCTGGTTGACAAGTTGATAGCCAATGCCCCCTGGATTGGTATAGGTGTGGTAGCTCTGGGTGGTTTAATTGGCTTTGTACTGTATCGCCGCCGCAAACAATCACAAACGGAAGAAGATCTGTTTGATAGCCAATCAAATGATGATGACCTGGATCTGAATTACAACCCTTCACTGGATCAGGAAGAAACCTATCAAGAGCCGGAACCCGAAGCGGTTGAAGACTTGGATACATCCGATACCGATGCTGATGACGAAGTTAATCCGGCAGATAAAGCTGATATCTTTATTGCTTACGGACAGTTGGATAAAGCAGAAAATCTGTTGTTGAAAGGCTTGGAAAAAGACCCTGACTCGTCCGATATTCGTTTGAAATTGTTGGAAGTGTACGCGCAGAAACAGGACGTAACAAAATTTGATAAACATTATGCAGCATTGATTCCTATTGCAGCACCTCTTGTTCTTTCGCGTGCTTCGGAGTTGCGTTCACATATTCCGGATGCCGGTGATTTCGATATGCCGGATTTCGCACCGGAATTCTCCGACGAACCAGCAGTAAAAGCCCAGCAAGCAGCATCTCTGGATGATTTGGAACTGGATCTGGACGATGACATTTATTCAAGTAATGACAAGTCTGATCTTCAGGATGATGAATTTACTCTTGATTTGGATGAGCCGCGCCACACCGACGATACAGTGATTATGCACAGACCGCGTGCAACTGAAACTGTTGAGGCGGATGATGATCTTGAGTTGGATTTGAATTTTGGTGATACCGAACCGGAAGCTGATGAGTACTCATCTGATGAATTCCAGCTTGACGATCAAGCTGATGATATAGGCGAAATGAATTTAGCATTGGATGAGCTGGATGATTCATCAGATGACATACAGCTCCCAATCGAACCTGAAGAAGAGCCTTCTCTAAAACCAACCAAAGCAGTTAGTCAGGAATTGGATCTGGACGATGATTTCAATCTGGATCTGGATACTGACAATGTTGATTTGGCAGCGCTTGATGATGAGATGTCGAGTCTGGATGCTGATTTTGCAGATACAGATCTGGATGATAACTTTACCCTGGAAGATTCAGAGCTGATTGATGAACCGGAAGAAGAGTTTTCACTTGGCGAAGAACTCAATTTGGATACTGAAACGGATGAGCTTGAGTTCAGCCTCGATGATGATTTCAGTTCTGATGTAAAAGCTGAAACAAAATCACCGGTCGTAGCGGATGACGTTAGTGAAGAGTCGCTATTTGAACAGGCCTTGTCCGATATTGATGATCAGGATGATGTTGCTTTAACAGATTTCGATACAGGTGCTGATCAACAGGATATGGAGTCAGATGATCTTGATTTCCTCGCTGAAGCGGATGAGGCTGCAACCAAACTGGATTTGGCTCGTGCTTATATTGATATGGGCGATATGACCGGCGCGCGCGATATCCTTTCTGAAGTAGTCAGTGAAGGTACTGGAGAGCAACGTAAAGAAGCGGAAGATCTGCTGAGTCGAATCGATGCCTGATTGATGTGATAGGATCAAAAAGCCTTGCGCAAACACGCAAGGCTTTTTTATTTGAAATCGATTAAAAATAACAATGTTCGAAAAAATCATGAATCAAAATTATATTCCGGATCACAAACCCTATGAGCGCAATGGTGAAATTCTGCAGACTACACCTTGGCCTGAAGGAATGAATCGTATTGCTTTGGGGGTGGAATACAAAGGCACTGAATTTCATGGTTTTCAAACGCAGCCGTCCGGCGTTAAAACTGTTCAGCAGGCTCTGCAAAAAGCATTATCAGCAATAGCAGATGAAGAAATCACGCTGGTTTGTGCGGGTAGAACTGATGCGGGTGTGCACGCGACACAACAGGTTATTCATTTCGATACTTTGTCTATTCGCCCGGAAAAAGCCTGGGTTCTTGGAACCAAATCGCATTTGCCTGATAGCGTCATTGTGCGCTGGGCAAAAAATGTTTCACCGCAATTTCATGCGCGTTTCAGTGCGCTGAATCGTACCTATCGCTATCTATTATCGGATGCATCGACAGCTTCCGCTTTGGTCGCACATCAGGTGACCTGGTCGTCTCGAAAACTGAATCTGGATCTAATGCGTGAGGGAGCCCAATACTTGATCGGTGAGCATGACTTTACGTCATTTCGTGCAACCCAATGTCAGGCAAAAAGCCCGGTAAGAACCGTTCATCATCTGCATTTGATTCGTCGTGGTGATTTGATTATTTTGGAAGTACAAGCCAACGCATTTTTACATCACATGGTAAGAAATATTGTTGGCGTATTAATGACGATTGGAACTGGCGATAAACCGGTTGAATGGGTTGCCGAAGTACTTGCTGCCTGTGATCGTAGTAAGGGCGCTGTCACTGCAAAACCTTATGGTTTGTATTTGGTTAACGTTGAATATCCCGAACATTTTGCGATCCCACAATTATCACCCGGCCCCTTTTTTATTGAGGAAGGGATTGGCGAATTGCTTTAATATCGGATTTTGATTTTGAGTTAATGTTATGCCTTCCAATATGCGAATTAAAATCTGCGGTATTACCCGAGTCGAAGATGCGCTCACTTTGTTGGATGCGGGCGTCGATGCTATAGGTCTGAATTTTTATCCCAAAAGCCCGCGATTTGTGTCAGTCGACATGGCTCGAGAAATTGCTTTGGCGGTCGGGCCGTTTGTCACTGTCGCAGGATTATTTGTAGATGCTGATCCAGCCGAGGTGAATCGCGTATTGCAGAAGGTGCCTTTGCATTTATTGCAATTTCATGGGGACGAAACTCGCGAATATTGCGAGTCATTCAACAGACCTTACCTGAAAGCCTTGCGTATGCGTCCTGAACTTGATCCGCTTCAGGCGATTGATGCTTATTCATCGGCAGTGGGGATTTTGTTGGATGCCTACAAACCCGGTGTTCCCGGCGGAACGGGTGATACCTTTGATTGGGCAAGAGTGCCGGTAAATTGCTCCATGCCGATTGTGCTGGCGGGTGGGCTCACACCAGACAACGTTGCTCAAGCGGTTTTGGCAACAAGAATTTATGGGGTTGATGTCAGCGGTGGTGTAGAATCAGCGCCCGGCGTAAAAGACCCTGACAAAGTTCGTGCGTTTATTCGAAATGCCCGCAGCACGGCGGGATAAAACAGGTGAAGCGATTGTGAATACCAAACAAAATCTGGATGCGATTGATTACAAACATTTTCCTGATGAAGAAGGGCGTTTTGGCATTTTTGGTGGACGATTTGTATCCGAAACCTTGATTCACGCGCTTGATGAACTGGAAGATATTTATTACCGCTTGAAAGATGATCCAAGCTTTCAAGCCGAATTTGATAAGGATTTGGCTCATTACGTTGGCCGTCCTTCACCTCTCTATTTTGCAGAACGTTGGACCCGCGAATTGGGCGGAGCCAAAATTTTTCTGAAGCGTGAAGATCTCAATCACACTGGTGCGCACAAAGTAAACAACACTATTGGCCAAGCACTGCTGGCAAAATTCACCGGCAAAAAACGTGTAATCGCCGAAACCGGTGCAGGTCAGCACGGCGTGGCGACAGCTACAGTTGCTGCGCGTTTGGGTTTGCAATGTCGTGTTTACATGGGCGCTGAAGATGTAAAGCGTCAGGCATTGAATGTGTATCGCATGAAATTGTTGGGCGCAGAAGTATTTCCAGTCACCTCCGGTTCGCGCACCTTGAAAGATGCAATGAACGAAGCCATGCGCGATTGGGCGACCAATGTCGATGATACTTTTTACATTATCGGTACCGCAGCAGGTCCACATCCCTATCCCGAATTAGTGCGCGATTTCCAATGCGTAATTGGCCGTGAAGCGCGTCAACAATGTTTGGATCAAACCGGTAAATTGCCAGATGCCTTGGTTGCTTGTGTTGGTGGCGGTTCAAATGCAATTGGTTTATTCCATCCATTCCTGACTGATAAATCCGTGAAAATGTACGGTGTTGAAGCGGGCGGTTTGGGGCTTGAATCTGGTAAACACGCAGCGCCACTCAATCGCGGTATTCCAGGTGTATTGCACGGCACGCGCACTTATCTTATGGAAGATGAAAACGGCCAGATTATCGAAACCCATTCTGTGTCTGCCGGTTTGGATTATCCTGGCGTTGGCCCTGAACATTCATGGTTAAAAGATATTGGTCGCGTTAATTATGTTGCGATCAATGACGATGAAGCTTTGGCTGCGTTCCGCAAATTGACCTTGACTGAAGGCATTATGCCCGCGCTTGAATCAGCGCACGCTATGGCTTACGTTGAAAAACTCGCGCCGCAAATGGGCAAAGACGAAATAATAATCGCCAACCTTTCTGGTCGTGGTGACAAAGATATTCTGACAGTGGCCGCGCTCGACGGCATTACTGTTTAAGGCAGGACATTCATGAGTCGTATTCAGCAACATTTATCGGCTGCACAAAAAGCAGGAAAAAAAATTCTCGTCGCTTACGTTGTTAATGGTGATCCCTTTCCAGAAGCCACTCTGCCTACTCTGCACAAAATGGTGGAGCAGGGTGTGGATATCATCGAATTAGGCGTTCCTTTTTCTGATCCAATGGCCGAGGGCCCGGTGATTCAAAAAGGTCATGAGCGCGCATTAGTGCATCACACCAGTTTGAAAGGCACGCTGGAATTGGTAAAAACTTTTCGCCAAACCAATCAAACGACACCCATTGTGTTGATGGGTTACGCTAACCCAATCGAACGTTTCGGTTACTCTGCATTTGCTAAAGCCGCTGCCGAAGCGGGTGTTGATGGTTTGTTAACTGTCGACCTGCCGCCCGAAGAAGTGGTTGATCTGAAAAAAGAATTGGATGCAAACGGCCTGGATAATATTTTCTTGCTGGCTCCTACGACTACCGTTGATCGCGCGAAAAAAATTGCTGCACACGCAAGTGGATTTTTATATTACGTGTCATTAAAAGGCGTTACCGGTGCAGGCCATTTGGATGTCGCCGACGTAAAACAAAAACTCAATGCATTTGGCGAATTAACCGATCTGCCTTTGTGTGTTGGCTTCGGTATTAAAGATCCTGCCACTGCAAAAGCCATTGCAGAATTAGCCGATGGTGTTGTGATCGGCAGTGTTCTCGTCGACAAGATGGGGCAAATGGAAAAAAATTCTGCTGCTGAAATTGCGAATGCAGTGGGTGAGATTGTGAGTGGGATTCGTCGGGCGATTTGAATCAAAACACCCTCTCCCCAACCCTCTCCCATCAAGGGAGAGGGAGCAGATAGTGCCTCCGAAATAAGAAGTTTTGATAAATGCGAGTTCAAATAAGATTTTGAACAAAACCAATTCCCCTCTCCCCTTGTGGGAGAGGGGCAGGGGAGAGGGGGTGCTTGTGACTCCAAACCAACAACTCATCAACGAATTCCTCGATAGCCTCTGGCTCGAAAAAGGTTTGAGTCAACATTCACGCGAATCTTACGGGCGTGATCTGCAGCAGTTTTCTGATTGGTTGGAATCTGAATCGAAAACTTTGCTTGCAGTTGAATCTTCGGATGTACAAATTTATCTCGCCAAACGTTTGCAACAAAAAATTTCCAGTCGATCAACCGCGCGCTTTTTATCTTGCTTACGCGGATTTTATCGATTTTGTTTGCGTGAAAATTTATTAAACCATAACCCTGTTGCTTTAATTGATAACCCCAAACTGCCCGCCGCTTTACCCAAAACACTCAGTGAAACCGATGTTGAAAATTTATTGGCGGCTCCCGATATTGAAGACCCAATAGGTTTGCGAGATAAAACCATGCTGGAATTACTTTACGCATGTGGTTTGCGGGTCACAGAGTTGGTGGAGTTAACAGTTCCGCAAATCAATTTGCGGCAAAATGTAATTCGTGTGATGGGAAAGGGCAGTAAAGAAAGGTTAATTCCTATGGGGGATGAAGCGGCTGTTTGGTTGGATCGATATTTACGGGAGTCGAGACCAGTCCTGTTAAATCATCAACCCAATGATATTTTGTTTCCCAGCAATCGGGCGCAGTCTATGACTCGTCAAACATTTTGGCATAGGATCAAGCATTGGGCTGCAGTTGCTGCTATACAAAAGCCACTCTCTCCCCATACACTGCGCCACGCTTTTGCCACTCATTTATTGAACCATGGGGCGGACTTGCGTGTCGTACAATTGCTGTTGGGGCATAGTGATTTATCCACGACACAAATTTACACTCACGTCGCGCGTGCGCGAATGAAAGAACAACATGCGGCGCATCATCCGCGTGGTTAATCAGTCAGGAACTTTATATGAATAAAAAATTGTTATTTTCTGTATTTTTTAGCGGGTTGATGCTGGTGACAGGCGCATCATCTTTCGCACAATCAGAATCGGGTGCTCTGTTAAAACGCTCGTCTCCTGAAGAAATCATATTGCAAAAACTCCAACAGGCGCGTCCGGATATCAATTTCGGGCAACCTCGTAAATCACCTTTTGGCGGGCTGTATCAAATTCAGATATCGGGTGGCCCTGTAATTTATGCAACAGCGGATGGCCAACACTTTTTAATGGGTGAAGCTTATGTAATAGGTAGCAACGGTTTTGAACGTTGGCAGGATCCCGCACAACTTGAAGAGCGAAAAAAATCTGTTGCTTCTATAGATCCCAAACAAAGCATTATTTTTAAACCCAAAGCCAAAACCAAAGCTGTTGTTTATGTGTTCACGGATGTTGATTGTGGATACTGTAGAAAATTGCATTCGCAAATGCATACATACAATGAAGGTGGTGTAGATAAGCCTGGCTATAACGACTTGGGGATTGAAGTTCGATATCTGGCTTTCCCTCGTGCAGGTATTCCCAGTCCATCAGCTGACAAATTGATTTCTGCCTGGTGTGCAAAAGATCCCAAAGCTGCTTTGACAAAAGTAAAAAACAATGAATCCATCCCGAATCTGAGTTGTGATAATCCAGTCGCCAAACAATTTGAATTGGGTGGCCGTATGGGCGTTAACGCCACCCCTGCCTTGTTGTTTGCCGATGGCACTATGGAACTGGGTTATATCCCACCGGAAGATATGGCTAAAAAGCTCGGTATTTAAGGTTTTAATCAGAATTGACACCCACGGCCACCATGAGTATGGTGGCCGTCTTTTTTATGGGATTCCCTTTTTATAATCACCTTTTTGAGAGGACAGTATTTTGAAACCGGTAAGAGTAGGTATTTGCGGTCTTGGCACCGTTGGCAGTGGGGCAGTTAATATACTCACACGCAACAAAGACATGATTAATGCCCGTTCCGGTTGTGATATTTCCATTGCGCAAATTGGTGCGCGTCGCGACAACCCCAATTGCGATACATCCTGTTATCAAGTCACTCGCGATATTTTTGATGTGGTCAATAATCCCGATGTTGATATTGTGGTCGAAGTTATTGGTGGAACTACGATCGCAAAAGATCTGGTGTTCAAAGCCATCGAAAACGGAAAACATGTTGTTACCGCCAACAAAGCGCTGATTGCACATCACGGTAACGAAATTTTTGCTGCAGCCAAAGCACGTGGAGTCACAGTGGCGTTTGAAGCGGCTGTTGCCGGTGGTATTCCAATTATTAAATCGATTCGTGAAGGTTTGGCTGCCAATCGCATTGAATGGTTAGCGGGCATTATTAACGGCACAGGTAATTTTATTCTCACGGAAATGCGCGACAAAGGTCGTTCATTTGATGACGTATTAAAAGAAGCGCAAGCATTGGGTTATGCAGAAGCTGATCCTACTTTTGATGTGGAAGGCATAGATGCTGCACATAAATTAGTGATTCTTGCTTCGCTTGCATTCGGTATCCCGCTAAATGTGAATAAAGCGTTTACAGAAGGCATCACCAAAATTGCACCGGAAGATGTCACCTATGCGGAAGAGTTGGGTTACCGCATTAAAAGTTTGGGTATAGCTCGCCGTACAGCAAAAGGGATTGAATTGCGTGTGCATCCCACATTAATTCCTGAAAAACGTTTAATCGCCAATGTTGATGGTGTTATGAATGCTGTTTTGGTAAAAGGAGACGCTGTAGGCCCCACACTTTATTACGGTGCAGGTGCAGGCGCCGAACCAACGGGATCATCAATTGTTGGCGATATTGTTGATGTTGCGCGCACCTTGACTGCTTCACCGGAAAATCGCGTACCTTACTTGGGTTTCGGTTCGGAATTTGTTTCCGAACAACCGATTCTGCCAATTGATGATGTTGAATGTGCAAATTATTTGCGCATGTTGGTATTGGACAAACCCGGTGTGCTTTCAAAAATTGCGACAATTTTGAGTGATTCCGGCATCAGTATCGAAGCCATGATTCAAAAAGAAGCCAAAGAAGGCGAATCCAATGTACCCTTAATTTTGTTGACCAACATTGTGCAAGAAAAGAAATTGGCCGCTGCGATTCGTAGCATCGAATCTTTGGATAGCATCAGCGGTAAAGTTCAGCGCATTCGTGTTGAGAGTTTGAAGTAAACAAACACCCTCTCCCCAGCCCTCTCCCATCAAGGGAGAGGGAGCAGATTTGAGTTCTTAAAGAAATGGAAGATAAGCTTGAGAAATACGAGTTCAAGTAATCATTCGAACAGAACCAATTCCCCTCTCCCCTTGTGGGAGAGGGGCAGGGGAGAGGGGGAAAATATCTGCAATATAGTTAACAGGTTTAAACAATCGTGAAATACATCAGCACTCGCGGCCAAGCGCCCGCACTCAGTTTTGAAGATGTGGTGTTAACAGGTTTGGCACCCGATGGTGGGCTTTATGTTCCCGAAACCTTGCCGCAATTTTCCAAAGAAGAAATTGCATCCTGGGCAGGGCTTTCTTATCAAGACTTAGCCTTTAATGTAATGAAGCCGTTTGTCGCGGGTGCGATTAGCGATGCTGATTTCAAAGCAATTATCGCCAAAGCTTACGAAACTTTTCGTCACGATGCGATTGCACCCATGGTGCAAACTGCACACAACGAATGGATTTTGGAATTGTTTCAAGGTCCAACACTGGCGTTTAAAGATTTTGCATTGCAATTTTTAGGTCACTTGCTTGATCATTTATTGAAAAAACGCAATCAAAAAGTAGTGGTGATGGGTGCGACCTCCGGTGATACAGGTTCAGCTGCCATCGAAGGTTGCCGCCGTTGCGATAACATCGATATTTTTATCATGCATCCGCACAATCGTGTGTCTGATGTACAACGTCGTCAAATGACCAGTGTGTTAGCGCCAAATGTGTTTAACATCGCACTCAAAGGTAATTTTGACGATTGCCAAAATATGGTGAAAGCCAGTTTTGCTGATCAATCTTTTTTGCCAGAAGGTCGTCAGTTGGTTGCAGTTAATTCAATCAACTGGGCGCGCATCATGGCGCAAATTGTTTATTATTTTTATGCAGGTCTCGCATTAGGTTCTCCACATCGGCCTGTGGCTTTTTCTGTTCCGACTGGAAATTTCGGTGATATTTTTGCAGGTTATCTCGCGAAAAAAATGGGCTTGCCAATTGATCAATTAGTGATTGCCACCAACAGCAACGATATTTTGCATCGCTGCATCAGCAGCAACGATCACAGCAAACATCAATTGCAACATACTTTGTCACCCAGTATGGATATTATGGTGTCGAGCAATTTCGAACGTATGTTGTTTGATTTATATGATCGCGACGGCAATGCCATTCGTCAGCTAATGGACGATTTCAAATCGGGCAGCATGACTCTCAAAGAATCCGCACTCTCACGCGCACGCGAATTGTTCACCAGTTATGGTGTGAGCGATCAAGTCACTATTGATGTGATTCGGAATGTATTTGAAAACACGGGTTACTTGCTTGATCCTCACACGGCAATTGGTGTTGAAGCTGCTCGCAAAACCCGTCGTCGTCAGGATATTCCCATGGTGTGTTTGGCAACTGCACATCCGGCAAAATTCCCCGAAGCTGTTCGCAAAGCAGGACAAGATCAAGATCCGGCATTGCCGCATCACATGAAAGATTTATTTGAACGTGAAGAACGTTTCACAGTGCTGCCACAGGAATTGAAAAAGGTTCAGGAATTTATTAAGGCTAATGTGAGGAAATAGATCGGAAAATCATGGATGATTTGAAAACCTGGACAGCACAAAGAGCTAGAGAACTTCGCAAAACACAAACGCCATACGAGGAAAAATTGTGGCGTTATTTACGCGGAAAACGATTCTCAGGATTTAAATTCAAGCGTCAGGAACCTATTGCCAGATATATAGTGGATTTTGTTTGTTATGAGGCAAAGTTGATTATTGAGTTGGATGGGTCCCAGCATCTTGAGAACAAAAGTCACGATGAAAATAGAGATTACTGGTTGAAGGAACAAGGGTTTAACGTTTTACGATTTTGGAATCATCAGTTAACAAAGCAAACAAAAAATGTCTTGGATGAAATTTGGAATGCTTTGCAAAGCAAAACACCCTCTCCCCAGCCCTCTCCCATCAAGGGAGAGGGAGCAGCTTTGAGTTCTGAAGGAAAAAATGGATAAGCTTGAAAGAAATGAGTTCAGGTAAAACTTTGAACAGAACCAATTCCCCTCTCCCCTTGTGGGAGAGGGGCAGGGGAGAGGGGTAAA